>JACFNA010000106.1 GCA_019455085.1 Chitinophagaceae bacterium | reverse complement strand
TAAAATTAAGACTTTTGTCTACTTTTAAATCGTACTGTTTTTGGGGGAGCCTACATCTACTCCTTGTAATTTATTGCTTTCCATAAATTAACTCTGCTATTGAGAACATCAGAAAAGTCTCTAAATAAAGAATATAGCGCTTCATTATCATTCGTGTTGAGGACCCCGACTGAGTGCCCATACTCTCTTAAACCAGAGATAAAGAAACAAAAGACAGCATCCGATGAAAGCAAATAGTACTGTTGTAAAAAGCTTTCCCTTTTTTATTTGTTCCATTGGATAGTTAGCCTCATCAATAATTTGAATAATGGGTCTTGCGTTCAGATATTGGAAGCGAGCCATCTCCAAATTTTTAAATAATTCTGCATAAGCACTTCCGTAAACTTGAATATTAGTCTGTTGTTGAGTAATAGGAATCTGAGTTCTTGAAAGTGCCGGATTAAGATTAGCATCCTGAGCAATAGCTTTTCCTGATATACTGGCGTTGAGATTTTCCTTCATCAACGCAGCCTGCTCCTCTAAAGTGTTCAATGTTTGTTTACTCTTTTCGCTCAACAAGTCAGTGTAGAACTCATTAGACTGGCTCATCAGCAAGTCTGTAAACTTCTTTGCGAATTCTTCTGATTTAGAAGTTACTTCCAATGAATATATACTGAGCCTTTTGTCAGGACGATCTACGGAAATAAAGTGTTTGTTGAAGGATTTATATACCTTTTTCAATATACTGTCCTGCTGGTAACTCAGTTGTTCTCTTTTGATGTTGGCCGGGAAGTGGAGGTTTCCGTTTTTTCCGTCTTTAAAGAAGTTTGTTTGGATGAGATAGTGTTCTATAAAAGTCATTTCTCCTGATGAGAAAGAATCTGATGTAAGCAGTACGTTTTCAACGATTTTTCTGCTTTTGAGAATTGCAAGAATATTATCTCCGCTAAAAACGCTGGATCCTGTCCCCATGCTAAGTCCCAGTTGAGAAGCTAAGTTCAGAATCCCACTGCTTGTTTTGCTTCCATCATCGATAGCAAAGGTGAGATGGCTTTTGTATTTAACCGGAGATAACGTTGCGAAAAGCAGACCTCCCAACCCGAATATTGCTGCCGTGATTAAAAATGCCCACCATAGCCGGAGGATACTCTTAATCCAGTATTTTATGTCGACCGCTTTCTCCAAAAAACTAAGCCGGTTTGATTGAGTTGGTTCCATATTAAAATCCGGATATTTTATTTAGTTAAATTGACAATTACATTGGCGACAATAGACAGTGCAGAAACGATAACGGCCCATTCGGTTGTTCCTATACGGTTTCTGTTGCTCCTGTCAGCCTGGGGAACAAAAACTTCGGATCTTTGTTCCACCTTAGGATACGATCTGAAGAATAGAAATTGTTTCACAGACTTGATGTTCCCGTTAGGCGAGATAACGAAAGACTTAGATTTCCTTGCCCCGGGCATGAAATTTCCTGCCTGTTGAACGTAGTATTTGAGGTTTTGATTAGGTTTAAATGCTACGAGGGTCGGATTATATACTTCTCCGGAAACACTAACCAGGTTTGAAGATCTTGCAACAGTCAGCACATCTCCGTCTTCAAGCGGAAGGTTGTCGCTGCCTGATGGGTTGTCAATAGCGCTTTTCAGATTCACGTTGATTATTACTGAAGATTTAAGCAGTTCTTTCTTCAGGAGGGGATTCTTATCTAAACTGTCAGAATTGATGTTCAGGATACGCTGAATGATATTACTTCTTTCTTCCTGGCTTAAACCTGTGTTGGTGAAGCGCCTGATCGTCAATGATGCACTATCGGCAGAAGCCTTGAATCCTCCTACTTTCATTATAATATCTCTAATAGTTGTACCACTTTTTTCGAGGGTATATCTGCCCGGCCTTAATATTTCACCCTCTACCAATACTGCCCTTTGGTCAACATATCCGGGTCTTTTTCTGACAATTACAAGGTCGTAAGGTTGTAAAGTCACATCCTGATAAGGGTTTTGTGATAAGTTTACCCTGATTACGGCGCTCTCAGTGTGGTCAGGATCTTCAACATTGGCATTCCGGATTCTTCTCGATATCTCAATATTTGAGGAGTCTCCCGCCTCTGTAAGGCCTCCTGAAGCAAAGAGAACATCTTTGAGAGTGATATGATCCCTCCAGAGTATTTCTTTAGGGACACGCAATTCTCCACTAGTGCTCACCGTGCTTTTATCCCGGTAGAAGAAAATGGAATTGATTACCAGTGAATCATTTTTTTGCAATTGGAACTTTTGTCCGAATCGGAGTACCGAATCCAGATTGACTGACTTCATTTCCGGCTGCATGTTTTCTTCGTAGCGATATATTAATGCTTTCTGAGTATAGGCATCCACGGTTAGCCCTCCCGCTTTTGTGATTAAATCTTTAGCGGTAATTCCCTTTGTCCACTCATAGGGACCGGGCCGCTGCACAGCGCCGGTTACATAGATTCGGTTGCCGAATTCGTCTTGTAATTTAGTGACGGTGTATTTGTCACTTCCCTTGATTCTGAAGGTTGCGAAGCCCGACGCAGGCAGGTCTATTATCTTTCTCAGCGAATCAGTTATTCTTTCCACAGTGACGGCTCCCCTGTATGCGCTATCTGTAAATCCCCCTGAATATTTGAGGAGGTCATTGAATGTTTCATTGTGTTTCAATTCAAATTTACCCGGTCTTTTTACGTTTCCGGTAAGGCTTACCTGGTTTTCGTAATATGGAATGCGGACTACATCGCCCTCCTGTAGCAGCACATTTCCCTTCTGGCTTCCTTCCACTAAAAACTCATACAAGTCGGCTGTTTTCTTTTCATTTCCTCTGATGATTTCTATATTACGATAACTGCCTAGTTCAGTGGGCCCGCCACACAGATAGAGGATGTTGTAAAGGGTGGTCAGAGATGATACAGTGTATGTGCCCGGTTTTGTAGCCTGGCCAATGACGGTTACTCTAATACTTCTTATTTTCCCGAGTGTTACCTGTACTTTGGTTTGTCCGGAACGAATGGCTGTATAGATGGTAGCCGCCAGCTTGTTTCTGATTTTTTCTGACGCCTGTTCAAGTGTCAGCCCGCTGACGAGTAATGGGCCTACATTGGGAATATAGATTTCCCCAAGCTCATTAATCTTCAGGTCGTATTTTTTTTCACTATATCCATATACAGATATGACTATTTCATCATCAGGGCCCAGTATATAATTTGGCGGAGCGGGTATCCGAAGGTTGGGTTCGAATACGAGGCTATTGGATGCGAATAATTCGCTGCCAAAGATTAATGGGTTAGGTATAATGGGGCGCATGGGCACTTTTCCCAATAGGGAGTCGTATCTTTTCCCTCCGGATAGTGTAAGCGTATCCCGGAATTCTCTTCCGGCCTGAAGATTCTTTTTCCCTGCGAGGCCCCGAATCCTCATTTTCAGCTTTTCGGTTTCTGTAGGGTTGAGTCCACGCTGCTGTAACAGTACAAATATTTGTGATTCATTTAATCCACCTGCAATAGCTTTTTGGTAAAAGGAAGCAATTTCTTCATCGCTAAAATTATCAATATTGATATCACTCAAATCGTTTACATTCAGTAGATTCGTCTGAGCTGAAGTAGCGGAAATGATCAGGAATAAAGAGAAAATTAAAGAGAACCCGGCTCTCAGGAATTGCGTCATTAAGTAGTCTTTTAAGTAGAATTTTTCTCTGCAAAGGCAAATTTAGGAATTCCGGCCAAAAGTAGTGAAGATAGGAATGTATAATGCAATCTATAGTAAATGAGCTGTAAAAAGTTGATAATGGTAATTTTTGCAGGGTTATTGCTTTCGGGCAATTCACTCTGGGCAAAAGATATATACTTTAACGTTAAATCGTTCGGAGCAAGAGGAAATGGGAAAAAGGACGATGCAGCGTCTATCCAGAGGGCAATAAATGCTGCCGCAGAAGCCGGGGGAGTGGTTTACTTTCCCAAAGGTACCTATCTGCTGGCATCATTTAAGGTTACGAATCATTACCTGGAAAACTATATCCTGAAGTTGCAATCCGGTATTAAAATTATGGGTGAGGGCGAAAAGTCTGTTGTTAAACTGGGAAATAACCTTTTTTCAGGTAAAGAGACATCGGCAAATGCCCATCTTTTCTTTGGGTTGAATGTGTCTGATATTTCGTTTTCTGATTTTGTGATAGACCTGAATGGTTCCCGAAATCCTGTTCCGGAAGGGGTGTTGAAGAACTATGCAGCCATTTTTGTAAAAAATGGTTCAGGTGTTTCTGTGGATAGAATGGTTATGAAGAACACGTCGGGCCGCACAATGATGAATATCATGGGAAAGGGAAAAGGACTCAGGGTTGAGAATAGTTGTTTTTTTAATGGAGGTACTTATCCCGGAAATGGTAAAACGAATCCTTACCAGGATGATTTTTCATTTGTGTATAGTGAATGGGACAGTACATTGGTGCGCAACAATCTGATGAAGCAGGAAGATGTTTCCATAGCACTTACAGGGTATTGTGGAGGCCTTGAGTTGCATGGCAGCCATTCAGTAGCCATGCAGAACCAGTTTGTGGGATGCTGGCCTGCCATTTATATCAGCAGTACAATGGGGAAGAATATGGAGGGTGTGGTGGTAAGTAATAATAAGATTACTCAGTGTGTGACCGGGATTTCCTTTTGGCTGATGGACACCATGAAAGATGTAACAATTTCACAAAATGTGATTGACCTGGTTGCCCCCACAGGAAGCAGGCATAAGAATATTTTTGTGTGGGGTATTGTGATGCCCAATGGGAATGTAGATAATTATGATAGAAATCTTGCCAATAATGCGCCCGTTGTGAATCTTCGAATTACTAATAATACTATTCAGGCTGATTCTATGGGGAATGTTTCAGGCGGTATTTCAGTGCACTCTTTGCAGAATTCAGTGATCGACTCTAATTTATTTTCGGGATTTAACTACTCAGGGATCAATGTGGCAGGAAGTAAGTGGGGTATTGATAGTCTTGTTATTGATAAAAACCGCTTTGTGAACTTCCGGCAAAATACACATCCCCAAATGGTAGGTGGATATTTTGTAGTGACAGACACCTATTCCCCAAAGCATAAGGATCCACCGGGATTTAAGAATATTCTGATTTCTGATAACGATATCAGTGATGTACTCACCCCTCTGCCTGATGGAAAAGGAAAAATCCCTTCAGGGTTTATTGCACTGCCGCCGGGTCAGATGAAAGGCATACAACTCAAAAATAACTTGCTGAATAAAGCGTTAACTGAATTCAAAAAAGTGGTTACAAATTAGATGAAGAAGCTATGTGATAATGAGGTTTTTTTTCTCTGTCTTTTTCGGCAGTGCGTTGCAATACGTTATTCCTGGGTTGCAATCATTTTTCTGTTAGTTTTTAGTTCCTGCAAGCGGAATATAAATGAGATAGTTCCTGTGACTAAAGAAAAGTTTGAGATAGAAAATTACAGGATTCCGGGAGAAAGTGACTATGAATTAATTCAGAGGATAGTAGATAGCCTTCCTGAAGGTTCTGATATTTATTTCGGAGGCAGAGTGTATACAATAGACCATACTGTGATTGTAACCAGGTCACTTAATTTTTTTGGCCCTGCAACTTTCATAAGGGAGAATCAGATCAGGTATGAACTAAAAGAACCGGCTACAGAACATTCGAGATATCTTATATTGGACAAGACGGAAGGGCTGAGGGTGCCCGATCGCTTTTTGATTGCAAATGACGTCTCATACAAGAATACCACTCAAATAAATATTATTCTGAAAATTTCAGGCGACACCGTTTTTCTTAATGCACCATTAGGAAAAATGGTCAATGGAAATGGAGTGTTTGATGCGGGGACAGCCTTGTTTAAGAATATTAATTTTTTCTGGATAATAGATCCCCGCGAGTATCCCCGGCAGCAGTGCAGTTTTGAAAACATCCTTTTTGATGGTAACAGAGACAATAATCGGGGCTCCTATTCCTGGTTGCTTAATGCTTCTATAACTGCATTGACCAAAGGCCCTACTACTTACCGTCACTGTTCATTTATTAATAGTCCGGGTGAGACAATTTTAGGACATAATGCAGTAATTATCAACTGCCATTTTAAGGATTTGAATGGGAGTGCTTTCCATACTTCTGCCGATAAAGTTTATAATACTGAACCAGAAGTCAATTCCTATTTATCAGGCAATCTCTTTGAGAACACCAATCAGATATCCACAACCATTAACGGGCATAGTGAAGGCTGCATTACACATAGTAATAGCGGTGGGTATTATACGGCGGTTGGTAATAAGTTTGTAAATGTGGGAGAGTCGGTTCTTGGAGCGCTTTACCCCGCATTAGGGATGCACGATTGGGGAACAAATAATATCCGGTTCAGCGATAATGAAATCTGGAGTAGTGGCCGTATGATCTATCTGATTGACACTCTGACGCCAGGCGATATTTATAATGTGAATATATCTGAAAACGAGATTTATGAATTGAATCCCTATGATTGGACACGCCAATTACTTGTGCAGCCGGGCATTATCCTTGAAAATGAAGTGAATCAACAATAATACTTTTTCGATGACAGATAGCATTCTGCCCCTAAGCCTCAAAGTTCCTTCTTACAGAAAACTTTCACATAAAAAATTTTCCGTAGTGTAATTATCGGGGATACTTCTGCCGGGTAATCTTTTTTATAATCTACATTCGTAAATATGAAATGCAGAATATGTGGCAATAAGGAGAGTCAGGAGGTTTTCCTTGTAAAGGAAATGATGTTTGGATTGAGAGATGAGTACGAGTATTTTCTTTGCGCTGCTTGTAGGTGTTTGCAAATAGCTCAGCCGGTAACAGATCCGAAAAAATTGTATCCGTCTGACTATTACAGTTTCAGTGCAGGTGGAGGGAAATCAGGTTTTACGGGTAAGCTAAAGCGTTGGATTATTAGGGGAGCAGTCGCGAGCGGGTTGGAATCTGGCAGGATTAATTTAAAAATATTCAAGGAGAGAGCGCGGAGCCTGGGAGTACCTGCATTGCAGGGAAAGGTAAAAAAAGAAGATAAAATTCTCGACGTAGGCTGTGGAGATGGCGCCCTGATCAAAGCACTTCATGAGTTAGGGTTTAGTCATGTAACAGGTATCGATTCGTATATACAATCAGAAATTCATGCGGAAGGATTCAAGCTGCTTAAGAAGGATTTTCTGGAGTTAAGTGGACATGCAATATACGACGTCATTATGATGCACCATAGTTTTGAACACATGGAAAATCCGGATGAAGTACTTCTTCATGTAAAGCAACTTCTGAGCGATAATGGCAAGTGCATTATACGAATACCTGTTGCAGATAGTTTCGCCTTTGAACAATATCGTGAAAACTGGGTGCAGTTAGATGCGCCACGCCATATATTTCTTCACTCAAACAAGAGTATCGATATGCTGGCTGCACGGGCAGGGTTGAAGGTTCGGGAAATAGTGAATGATTCAACAGAATTTCAGTTCATTGGCAGTGAACAATATAGGGTAGGAATACCATTGAGAGATTACAGATCTTACTTCGTGCCATTTTATAAGAAATTATTTTTCAATAGGAAGCATATCTTTTCAGCCGCTCAGGTTCAGGGTTTTCAGCGGAAAGCGGTGGAATTAAACAAGGAAGGCAGGGGAGATCAGCGAGTATTCTATCTGGTAAAGTCATAGGACGGGGGTAAATGGAGTGTCCCATGAAGGAGTTCGGATTCTGGTGTTTCCGGAGTTTGGACTATTGACTTGCCTTCTATTTCACTCTGCGCAGGTATTCTCCATAGCCGCTTTTTTCAAATTTTACGGCTAATTTTTCAAGTTGTGCGCCATCTATGAATCCCATTCTAAAGGCAATTTCTTCCAGGCACCCAATCTTGAATCCCTGTCTTTTTTCAATTACACGGACAAATTCGGTAGCATCATGAAGCGAGTCGAATGTACCCGTATCTAACCAGGCAAATCCACGGTCGAATACTGCAACCTTTAGTTGTTTTCTATTCAGGTATTCCCTGTTGACATCGGTGATTTCGTATTCACCTCTGGGAGAAGGTTTGATGTTGGCTGCAATATCTACTACGGAATTATCATAGAAATAGAGGCCGGGAACGGCATAATTTGATTTGGGATTCGCAGGCTTTTCTTCTATACTTATGGCGTTTCGCTGATCGTCAAATTCTACTACTCCGTAGCGTTCAGGATCGCTTACCGGATATGCGAAAATAATAGCCCCTGAAGGGTTGGCCGATTGTTGCAGAAGCCTGCTCAGGCCACTGCCGTAAAAGATATTATCTCCCAACACTAAAGCGGCTGCATCTTTTCCGATGAAATTCTTTCCTATTACAAAGGCCTGCGCCAGCCCGTTTGGCTTTTCCTGTATCGCGTAGTGAAGGCTGCATCCCCACTGGCTTCCATCGCCTAACAATCTTTGAAACTGTGACTGATCATCGGGTGTGGTAATGATGAGGACTTCCCTGATCCCTGCCAGCATTAGTGTGCTGAGTGGATAATAGATCATAGGTTTATCGTAGATAGGCATCAGTTGTTTGCTGATACCCATTGTGATGGGATAGAGCCTTGTGCCGGATCCGCCGGCGAGAATTATTCCTTTCATTTTTTTTAGAATTTTTCTTTCTCCTTCAAATCTTAACTTCCATACATTCCCTCGTAGTATTTTTGATAATTGCCACTGGTAACATGGTTTAGCCATTCCCCGTTTTCGAGATACCAGTCTATAGTCCTTGCCAGTCCCTCTTCAAATTGTAGTGCCGGTTTCCATCCCAGCTCTTCCGAGAGTTTGGTCGGGTCAATAGCATAGCGCAAATCATGGCCTGCACGGTCTTTTACAAAAGTGATCAGTTTCTCCGAAGTGCCTGCAGCACGCCCTAATTTATTGTCCATTTGCCGGCAGAGTTCACGGATAATGTCAATATTTTTCCATTCGTTATGTCCGCCAATATTGTAGGTTTCTCCTGCTTTACCCTTGTGGAAAATCAGGTCGATAGCCCTTACGTGATCTTCCACGAAAAGCCAGTCGCGCACATTCTCCCCTTTACCGTAAATGGGCAGCGGTTTATTATGTATGATATTATTAATACAAAGAGGGATTAGCTTTTCAGGGAAGTGGTAAGGTCCATAGTTGTTTGAGCAGTTACTGACGATTACCGGAAGCCCATAGGTGTGGTAATAGGCTCTTACAAAATGATCGGACGATGCCTTGCTTGCCGAATAGGGACTACGAGGGTCGTATGGGGTTTCTTCAGTGAAAAAACCCGTTTCGCCCAGCGTGCCATATACTTCGTCGGTAGATATATGATAGAAGAGCTTTCCTTCAAAGTGGCCTTTCCAATACTCTTTTGCAACATTCAGTAACGTGGCAGTACCCAATACATTAGTTTTTACAAAGGCCAGAGGGTCGGTGATCGACCGGTCCACATGGCTTTCTGCAGCACAGTGAAGCACCCCGTCAAATGCGTATTGCTCAAAGAGCTTATTGAGCAGGTCTCCATCACAGATATCACCTTTTATGAAAGTATAATTATCTTTCTTTTCGATATCCTTTAAGTTTTCCAGATTGCCTGCATACGTGAGTTTGTCCAGGTTGACAATCCGTGTGTCAGGGTATTTAATGACAAATAAACGGGTAAGGTGTGAGCCAATAAATCCGGCCCCTCCTGTAATTAAGATGCTTTTGTGATGCGTTGATTCCATAACGGTTGCGAAAATCGGTAAAAATGCCCAATCAAAAGATTGTGATTTGCTTTTTAACAGGGTTAGAAAGCGGGAATTCCTTCGACAAACGTTATCCGTCGGCTTATTATTTTCCCGACAATTGAACAGATTCTTTGTTACTTTCACGCATCCAAAATCATAGACCGTGAAAAAATTATTTTCTTTCTTTCTTTTATTGGCTACCATGACTGCCGGTGCGCAACTCAAATCACCAGATCAGTTTTTGGGCTATCAGTTGGGTACCAGATATACCCCTCACTATCGTATCGTGCAATACTTTCAGTATGTAGCGCAGGCAAAGCCGGATATGGTGAAGCTGCAGCAGTATGGCGAGACGAACGAACATCGCCCTTTATATGTTGCGTTTGTGGCATCAACTGAGAATATGGCCAATCTGGAGCAAATTCGTAAGAATAACCTTGCTTTGGCTCACCAGGGAGAAGGGCAGCCTTCGGCAGATGCACCAGCAGTGGTATGGCTGAGCTATAATGTACATGGAAATGAAACCTCCTCTTCTGAGGCGGCTATGAAAACCTTATTTTTTCTTACCGATCCTGCAAATGCAGAGTCAAAACAGTGGCTCAAAAACACTGTCGTGGTAATAGACCCTTGTCTGAATCCTGATGGGCGCGACCGATACGTGAACTGGTATAACACCATGATTGGCAAGCATTGGAACCCTCTGACTATAGCCAGAGAACACAGGGAAGAGTGGCCTGGGGGAAG
>JACFNA010000105.1 GCA_019455085.1 Chitinophagaceae bacterium | reverse complement strand
GAATTAGATTTGCGCGGCAATTAAGGCCACTGCCCTAATTACAAAAATTATGAGTACTCCCAGGCGGCCAGGAAGAATCCTTTATTATGTATTATCAGTAGCAGTACTGCTGGCAGGGGGCTATTATGGTATGAGGTATCTGAAGAATGCTAAATCTGAAAGAATACTTAAGACTACCATTTCGAATCTGAAAGACAGCCTTTATACCTTTAGCTATGATTATTTTCATTACGATGAAGCTACGGGCAATGCTGAGTTAAGGAATGTAAGTGTGAAACCCGACACCTCTCTCATGGCTATGATTCCTGAAAAATTAAGGCCTTCTGTGTTGATTGAAGCTAAAGTAAATTCTATTCTGTTGAAGGGTATCAGAATAAAAGATAGTAGCGGAGCCAGGCAGATTACGGGGGATACCATTTTAATAAATCACCCGGTGGTAAGGATGATGGGTGTGAAGCCATTCGATAAGAATATCCTTGTAGAGAAAGAAGCCCATGCCTTGTATAAAGAGGTGCTGAAGAGGCTAAACCTGCTACATGTGAAGTTCGGATTAGCGGACTCAATCTCCATTCTCTCGCAGAGTTATGCATCCGGGAATCCCAATTTCTATCTGACCAATGGCAGACTGAGGCTTGAGGATGTACTTATTGATAATGATAACCCTCAGGATAGCAGCAGGATGTTTTTTTGCAAGGCAGCAGATTTTTCAGTGGATTCATTTGTGAGCTTTAATAACAACAGGAGAGAATTAATGCTGCATCGGATTTCTTTTTCAGGAAGAAATCAGTCTATTGGAATTGATAGAATCATGCTGAATTATTTCAGAGGAAATGAGGATGAGGGTAATTTATTTTTAGATGCGGCATCATTAAGATTTGATGGTGTGAATACCAGCGAATTGTTATACGACAGGAATTTTATGGTAGATTCCGTCAGTTGCAAAGCCATAAAAGTATATGAGCTTCCTAAAGAAAAAGTCTTTGCTTCCGGCGAGATAAAAGTCCAGCAGGCCCTGGATACGATAACGGGATTCAGGAATGTGTATGCAGTACAATTAAAAACCCTGAAGCTACCGGATGTGGCATTTATCCCACTGGAGAAGAGTGCACTCGAGGTGGGAAAGGTAATGCTCACCGTAAATGGCGTGAAGAGCAATCGTATTGCAGACCTGGAGGCTAATCCACTGAAATATATCGATGAGGTGGCATTGAATATTCAGTCAATGGCTATACGGCCGCGCGATCAATTTTATACCTACGGTTTCAGGGATCTTAATATCAATTCAGCAGGAGAACAATTGAGAATCGGTGCGGTTTACATCAGGCCCCGACTATCTGAACGGCAGTTCGCTGATTCTTTTCCTTATCAGCAGGATCGGTTTGATGTGAGGCTACAAGGTATCAGCATTGAAGGAATAGGAATGGAAAATCTTTTTGAGGACAAGCTGATAGCTACCAGTCTTTCTGTTGATGATGTGATGGCTTCCATATCCAGAGACCTGGATAAGCCACTGCAACAGGTGAGTAAGGTAGGAAATTATCCTTCACAAATGTTGCTGGGACTGGAACTTCCGGTAAATGTCAGGAAAATTGCACTCCCTTCCTGCGATATAAAGTATTCAGAATTGAGATCGCGAAAAGGCAGGGTGGGCACCGTTCACTTTGCCAATACGGCAATTCATGCTACTAACATCACCAATTTCAAAGAACTGATTCAGTCTGATCCACTGTTAAATGTCTCGTTTACCTCCCGTGTTCAAAATGCGATTCCACTTGATGGTGAATTTATTTTTGACCTGAAGAGTAGCAAAGGTGGTTTTAGTGCCAGGGGAAATGTGGGTAGTTTTGATGCTGCCAGGTTAAATTCCGTTTCAGTCCCGATGGCGCTGATAAGAGTCCGTACCGGACATATCAACAAAATCAATTTTGATCTGAAAGGTGATGATAGCCATGCTGAAGGAGATTTCCTTATGGCTTACAATAACCTCAGACTGGATATCCTGAGACAAAAAGGCCCGGATCAGATTCAGAAAAGGCGCGGGCTGGCAAGTCTTTTGGCCAATATGATAATTCTGGATGCCAATCCGGCGGATGGAAACCTGAGGAAAGTAAAGGCACGCCATAAACGAAACCCATACAAGTCGTTTTTTAACCTGGTTTGGAAAACACTTTTTACAGGTATGAAGAGTACTATTGAGCGATAAAAAGATTTACTCTTTTGGTTTGAACCCTTCCTTCAGTGTGGTAGTCCTGTTGAAGATGAGTTTTTCTCCGGAGTCCCTGTCCACACAGAAATATCCGGTTCGTACAAACTGAAAGTGTGCGCCGGGTTTGGCTGCAGTGCCATTTTCGATATATGCCTGCTTTACTACCAGTGACTCCGGGTTAATGTGCTCGAGAAAATTCTCTTCGATTGCCGGATTTTCAGAAGTGAAAAGTCGGTCATAAAGTCTCACCTCTGCAGGCTGCGCATTCTTCGCATCTACCCAGTGGATAGTGCCTTTCACTTTCATTCCGCTGTGGTCAGCACCGCTTTTGGATTCAGGAAGATAGGTGGCATGTATCTCCGTGACCTGCCCTTGCTCATTTTTCTTAAACGACTCACATTTGATTATGTACGCGCTCTTCAGGCGTACGGTAGCTCCCGGTGCCAGTCTGAACCATTTTTTCATGGGCTCCTCCATAAAGTCAGACTGTTCAATCCACAGGGTATTGGAGAAGCTCACCTTCCGTACCATTTCAGGCTGATTGGGAAAACTCTCAGTCTCCAGGTATTCAGACTTATCCGGATCGTAATTGTCGATAATCAGTTTCACAGGGTCCAGAACGGCCATCACTCTCGGTGCAGTTTGGTTCAGTTCTTCGCGCACACAAAACTCCAGCAAGCTGATATCGATCAGGTTGTCGCGCTTAGCTACTCCTATCTTATCGCAAAAGGTGCGGATACTGGAAGGGGTGTATCCTTTGCGTCGTAATCCTGAAATTGTCGGCATGCGCGGGTCGTCCCATCCGGAAACAAAACCCTGATTGACGAGTTGCATCAATCTGCGTTTACTCATGACCGTATGGGTCATATTGAGCCGTGCAAATTCGTACTGATGCGAGGGGAATATTTCAAGTTTCTCAATAAACCAGTCGTACAGCGGGCGGTGAGGAATAAACTCCAGTGTACATATACTATGTGTGATATTCTCGATACTATCACTTTGTCCATGTGCGAAATCATACATGGGGTAGATACACCACTTGTCACCTGTGCGGTGATGATGTGCATGTTTGATTCGGTATATAACAGGGTCGCGCATGTGCATATTGGGGGCAGCCATATCTATTTTGGCCCTGAGCACTTTTTCTCCATCGCGATATTTTCCTTCCCTCATTTCTCTGAAGAGGGTGAGGTTTTCTTCTATTGACCGGTTGCGGTATTCATTGGGTTGTCCGGGGGCGGTGGGTGTTCCTTTTTCTGCGGCTATTTTCTCTGCACTACTGTCATCCACATAAGCCAGCCCTTTATTGATAAGGTTTACGGCATAATCATAGAGCGTTTCAAAATAGTCGCTTGCGTAGTATTCGTTTGCCCATTTATAGCCCAGCCATTGAATATCGTCTTTAATGCTATCTACATATTCTGTGTCCTCCGTTACAGGATTGGTGTCGTCAAATCTCAGGTTGGTAGTGCCACCGTATTTGATCGCCAGCCCGAAATTGAGTACAATGCTTTTTGCATGGCCTATGTGCAGGTAACCGTTAGGCTCGGGCGGGAAGCGGGTCTTGATTTTTTGATGTATCCCGTTTCTTAAATCTTCCTCGATAATCTCTTCTATAAAATTGAGACTCTTCTCTTCTGTCATTTCAAAATGAATTTTCTGCTTTTAATCTTCAAGGCTCGCGGCTACTACTTCTGCAAGGTCGAGTACCAGCATTTTTCCTTCGGCATTATTTTCTTTTACTCCATCATTGAGCATTATCATGCAGTAGGGACAGTTGGATACCAGCACAGAAGCGCCTGTATCTAATGCCTGTTTAGTACGGGCAATATTAATTCTCGTGTCGCCTTTTTCCTCCTCTTTGAACACCTGAGACCCACCTGCACCGCAACACATGGCGCGGCTTCGATTCTGGCTCATTTCTTCCATATTGGCATCCAATGCAGCCAATACCTTTCTGGGTGCTTCATAAATGTTGTTAGCTCTGCCCAGATAACAACTGTCGTGGTAAGTGATTTTCTTTCCTTTGAAAGATCCTCCTTCTTTGATTCTGATTTTACCTTCGTCTATCAGTTGTTGCAGATACACTGTATGGTGTACCACTTCGTAGTTGCCTCCCAGTTTGGAATATTCGTTCTTGAATACGTTGTATCCGTGTGGACAAATGGTCACAATCTTTTTGATATTATAGGCATTTAATACCTGGATATTTTGGTAGGCCATCATCTGAAAAAGAAATTCGTTTCCTGCTCTCCTGGCCGGATCACCTGTGCACATTTCCTCTTTTCCGAGGATGGCGAAGTTGATACCTATTTTATTGAGGATCGTAGCAAATGCTCCTGCGATTTTCTGTGCCCGTTGGTCAAAACTTCCTGCGCAACCCACCCAGAAGAGGATTTCTGGTTCTTTACCTTCGGCAGCAAGCTCTGCTACTGTAGCAATTTTCATACTGTTTTATTTTTGCTAAAATACAACAAAGTTATTCACCTGAGGGAGGGGATGCGAAATGAAACTTTATTTTTGTCCGCATTATAAATTCCTGCTATTCGCGATTAGTTTTTGAATTGGGTCTTTTAAAGAAAATAACGAACTGGGAACAGTGGCCTTTCGCTGTGCTATATGCGCCTCTGGCACCCGTATGGGTTTATTATATGTGCCGTTCGGGAGCCGTCTGGTTCTTTACACCCAGCAATCCGAAAATTACTTTCGGGGGATTATTGGGCGAACCCAAAAAAGAGATGCATGGTTTGTTGCCAGGGGACCTTTGTCCGGTACATTTCAATGTGCAGCCGGGAACTTCTTTTGAGGAGCTGACGCAGAAAATGCGGGAAATGAATTTGGATTATCCTGTGTTTGCAAAACCAGAAGTTGGGGAACAGGGCATTTTGGTAAGGAAACTGGAAAATGAGGAGCAATTGAGGTTTTATCATAGTCAGGTTCCTTTTGAGTATTTCATTCAGCAGAGTGTAACCTATCCGATGGAGGTCAGTCTGTTTTATTACAGGCATCCCTGGGAAAAAAAAGGGCATATCACAGGATTCCTGCATAAGATTCCACTGGAAGTCACAGGAGATGGAAAGCGCACAATGCTCGAACTAATACTAGATGACCCTAAGGCCTCCAGGTATGCAGAAAGATTAAAGAAACGTCACGAAGGGAAACTGGGCTCAATTCCTCAAATGGGGGAGGTGGTTAAGCTGAGCAATATGGGGAACCATAATCAGGGAGCGCATTTTGTGGATTTGAAAGATGAAATTGATGACAGGCTGGTGCGTATCCTGGATGATATCAGTAATCCGATTGAGGATTTTTTTTATGGCCGATACGATATATTATGTTCCGGCGTTGAAGAGCTGAAGAACAGGCAGGGGTTTCTGATTTTGGAGTATAATGGATGTGGAGCTGAGCCTAATCATTTTTATGATACAGGTTACACGCTGCCAAAAGCTTATGCTGAGATATTGAAGCATTGGAAGCAACTTTCAATCATCAGCAGGTATAATCGTAAGCAGGGCATCCGGTATTGGCCTTTCATAAAGGGCTGGAAGTTTATGAGACAGACGAATAAATATTTCAAACAAGCAAGATTAATTGACCAAATAGTACCCTGATTTTTTCACTAAAAAATAGAACTCATGAGACTTATTCCCTTTCTGTTGACTTTTCTTTTTATATTTCAGCCCAAAGGCGAAATAAAAAATATGGTGCCGGTTGACGATGGAAGTAAGGTGGCATTCACCATTAAAAACTTTGGAATCGCAGTGAATGGTACCCTTAAGGGGTTGGAAGGAAATATCAATTTTGACCCCAATGCACTGGAGACAAGCAATTTTGATGTGACAGTGAAGGCTTCCACCATAGATACTGATAATGGCATGAGAGATGCAAGTCTGAAGAAGGATTATTTTCAGGTGGAGAATCACCCCTTGATAAGGCTTGTATCTTCTAAGATAGAATTAACTGAAAGATCATCTCAGGGCTTTTACAACTTTACGGGCAAACTGACTATTAAAGGAATCACTAAAGAGGTCTCTTTTCCTTTTCAGGCTACAAGACAGGGAGAAAATCTCATTTTTGTTGGGAATTTTGCAATAAACAGGCTTGACTTCAAGGTAGGAGAAAGCAGTAGTATTTTAAGCAATAAGGTCAATATCTCACTAAAGGTGTTGACCCGAAAAAAATAAAGACATGCCATCATTATTCAGGGTGTTCATTTGGGGGCTTATTGTAAGTTTTATAGGCTCACTGCCCCTAGGCACGTTGAATGTGGCAGCTATGCAAATCAGCATTCAGGAGAGTGTAATGCATGCAATTTATTTCTCCCTGGGCTCTCTGACTGTGGAGATGATCTATGTCAGATTTTCATTGATTGGAATCGACTGGATACGCAAACAGAAAAAGCTGTTTCGGTGGATGGAATGGATTACTGTCGCCATCGTATTTGCACTTGCTATAGGGAGCTTCGCGGCTGCAATGATGCCTCATCAGGAGAAGAATGTAATGCTCGATAATCATATCCACAGATATCTGCTGGGGCTCATGCTCAGCGCTATCAATCCTGTACAGATTCCTTTTTGGTTTGGATGGAGTACGG
Organism: Chitinophagaceae bacterium; assembly: GCA_019455085.1. GTDB lineage: Bacteria > Bacteroidota > Bacteroidia > Chitinophagales > Chitinophagaceae > Ginsengibacter. The sequence continues at coordinate 3,673 of JACFNA010000105.1, read as the reverse complement.
TGCTTTTTACCAAAAATATCCTGAAACCACAGGGTTCTTTCTATAATCTCTACATTGTTGGGATAGGGCTGGGCACTTTTCTGGGCAATCTTGTCTTCATCTTTGGAGGAAGGGTAGTAGCTGACAAACTGAACACCAATCAGAATATGATTAATTGGGTTATTGGCGGCATCTTCACCATTACTGCAATCATCTTTTTGATAAAGATATTTATGAAAAAAGATGCGGCTGAGGGATTAAAGGATATGGGCGTATCGTAGTTCTACGATGGATGATGACAGGGGTCTTACGAAATATCCGGTAAATTCAGACCTGCGAAAATTACACAGTTTTGCTATTGTTTGGGGCCCACATGGAGGCTATTTTTGTGTCAGAAGTTGATTGATGTTAAAGCATTAATCAAATATCCAAAATCCTTTAAAAAACTGCCGGATCCTAAAGAAAACTAAAATCCGATATCAGTCAACTTCTACTATACCAAACCCTGTGAAAAGAGAATAAATCATTATCCCCATGAAAACGCCGTTCGCAAGAGCGGAATTTAAGTCCTGAAAAACCATATACCCCAGGAATTAAATTAATTAAAAGACTTCTGACTACCCTCAGAAGTTTTTTTATTTTGGCATATACCATTCTCGTTTCTATTTGATAGTAGAAAGTGAATAACCTTACCCTGTATTCACCTGCCGGATATAGTGGGAGGTGGGTTAGTATCACCATGATGTTAATTGATTAATGATTATCCTGTTTTTTCGAAGGGTTTGTAAATGATACATAGCCAAATAAAACAGCGAATACCGAATAAAGGATTGTCAATGTAATTATGTAGCTAGTAGGCTTATTGCTATTTAGTGAATACTTTATAAGTGCAAGTCCTGCGATAAAGAAATGGGCGAAGTTTCCAATACTCAAAGGCTTTGAATAAATTCCACCAATTAATACCGTTTTAGCAAACCAGTTTGTCATAGCCATTCCGAAATATAAGGCTCCTGCCAACTGTAAAATCAACGCCATTGTGGTATTAGGTGCCTGATTGATAATTTTTAATATTTCGTTTGGCATAAAACTCAGTGCAATCCCCATTAGCCCCATAAATATTGCACTTGAAGCCATCAGTAATTTTGTGTTCATAAGGTAATGTGGTGATTTAATCTTATAATAAAGGTTGTGGCAGCTCATAAAAATGATCACTAATGCCTGGCCTTACCGAAGTTCCAAATAAAATGAGGGTTGGAAACAAGTTTTAGGACAAGCGATAATTACTTTTTGAAATCATATCTCCGGAGGATGTAATGAAGGGTACAGTTCATAATTACCACCGGCAAATTGGGGGTTTTATAAGAATGGCCCTGAACCCGCATTTGTAGTGCTGGAATTAATTTGTAATACATTGCCCCCTGACGCTAATTTGTAAACGAATTCGAAGAGCGGTGGTCAATCTCTGGTTGCCGGATTTGCGGCCTCTTCCGAAAAAGCCTGCCTGAGAATCACCTTTTAACTGATTATAGGTTTCCCGATTCCCAATTTCTCCAGTTATTGTTTGGTACCAGTGTCGGTGACCAATGACCGGTGTCTTGGGATATCAGCACACCGGCGATCAATTTCCAGCACTCCTGCTGTGAGGGTGGGTTTGTTTTGTTATATGCACTTTCAAAGTGGTAGTGGTCTATTTGCATAAGTTTTGGGACATCTGCAGTGAGATGTGCGCGAAGTTCATCTTCTGTAGCGCTGATTAGCTGAGGGTTTGTTTGGTGCAGATATCGAATAAGGTCACCAAATCCGATCAGCCTGCCCGGGTTGGTTTCTTCCGTAATAGGGACTCCTGCTTTTTCATAGTGGGTATAGTCGTTTTCAAACCGGATAAATTTATTTCTGATTTTTATTTCCTGAATATGCTTTCCAATAAACTCAAAAGTCTGCATTTCATCGCCTTCCGAATTTTCGATTCTTCCATACTCATCTGCATCAATGAGCACCACGCAATAGGAATTGGTAATGTAATTACCCGTGGGATATTGCTCGATCGGATAATTTATACAGTTGCCAAAATAGCTAAGTTCTATTTCAGCCGAAGTTCTTCGGTTCTGATATCCGCTTTTCTCAAAAACAATTGCCCAGTGGTCTGCATCGGTGTAGAGATGTATTCTGTTGCCCGCGGTGAGGCAATAACCATGTTCCAGGTCGGGGAAAAAGTTGAGACGTGTATCTCCGGGAACTCCGACAGGAAAATAGCGGCCTGGCTTTCCATAAAATGCGCTATCGAGTTCCTCCAAAATTTCTGTTTCAGTAAATGCCATATCTGATATTTGAAAATTACCTCTTTCTGTTAATGTGGAGTGTCTGCTTTCGGTCGGGGCTTTATGCAGATTGAAAATTATCCCGATGTCCATCGGGACGTCTGCTCTGACGTAGACTGATACTCGTCATAGTCATCAGATCCGAACCCCTAAGCGGATTTATTCCAGAGATGAATTTAAGAACTAAAGTTGAGATTTTTTCGTCCGGCTCTGACGGAGACTGACACTCGTCAGAGTCGTCAGCCCCGAACTTATGCCGGCAGGCAGGGAAGCTCGGATTAGCAATTACCTAATGTTACAATGTCAAGCCCAATTTGCATAAAACCCAATGTGGGCAGAAGTACATCGTCATTAGTATGCTTGCACCAAAACTTCGGTCGGTATATGCCATTGTTGATGCAATTGTCTAATCATGTCTAACGAGAGTTTTCGTTTCCGATTCAATATTTCACTTGCACGGCTTTTTTGCCCAATAATATTGGCTAAGTCTGTTTGTGTCATACCCATTTGCTCCATTCTAAATTTGATAGCTTCAACAGGGTCTGGCAATTCTATTGGGAAATGGTCGTCCTCGTATTTTTCAATTAACAAACTTAATACTTCTAATTCGTCACCTTTGGGTGTTCCTTTTTTTGCATCAAATAGTTTTTCAAGCCGAAGCATTGCCTGCTCGTAGTCTTTCTTTGTCTTGATGGGCTTGATATTCATATTAAATAGTTTTTGTGTTTACTTTATCATATTCGGAATGTGTCCCAATAAAACGTATCCAAACCATTTGATAGTCAAAATTTATTTTCACTATTAAGCGATATGAATTCCCTTTTATATTAAATACAATTCTGTCGTTGCCAATAATGCTTGCACTGGGATACTCAGTCTTTATTTCATTGGGATTTGTCCACCCGGCTTTTGAGGCCTCCTGAAACCAGGATTTTAATTGTTGCTCACAATCGTTGTGTCTTTCCCAAAATTCTCTAAGTATCTTTTTTGCAATTACTCTCAACCTTATTGTTTTGTCAAAAATAGGCAAATGTTACCAGAATGGGAACCTTTATTTTATTGAGGATTGTCGCTGCGTATTTCTGCCAACGGTAGGGCTTGCTGCCTTGCCGGAATTCAGTGCTTGTTCAGCCCGGAATCTCGATAGCTATCGGGACCCAAAAGCGAACTCAAAGCCGAAGATAAATACAAAAGCTGAACAGTGAACTGTCAGCCGGTACAAATGCTCAATAGAATTACAAATGCTGATATTTTATTCCGTCAGCCGGCATGAAAACAAGCCCAATGTAAGCGGTTCGTACCGGTAAGTTTAGGATGTCAATGATAATTTCAAATGACCTCCCAGACCATCTTGTATGATACGCATTAAAGTTGAA
>JACFNA010000396.1 GCA_019455085.1 Chitinophagaceae bacterium | reverse complement strand
CAAATCAATCCAGCCAACCCCTTCCGATATTGTTAAAAAAGTTAATTCCGTTTTCCAAAAAGAAGCGTGCCTATACGCACCATCGTACTCCCTGCTGCTATGGCTGTTTCGTAATCGGCACTCATACCCATACTAATTATATTCCAGTCGCTGCACCCTTCATGCCTCCTGCATTCATCAAACAAGTATTTTAGTTGATTGAATTCACCACTGACTTTTCCGGTATCTGAAGTGAATGTAGCCATCCCCATCAGTCCCTTCACCTTCACGTTTTTATATTGATTCAAAGCTGGCAACAATTCCATAACCTCCCGGCGATCCAGCCCGAATTTTGTTTCCTCATCGGCTATAAAAATCTGGAGCAACACTGAAATTACCCTATGGTGCTTACCGGCTTCTTTATCTATTTCTTTCAGCAATCGCTCGCTATCCACACCATGTATCAGATGCACGAATGGAGCAATATATTTTACCTTGTTTCTCTGAAGGTGTCCGACAAAATGCCACCGGATATCCTCAGGCAATCGCTGTTGTTTGTCTGTGAGCTCCTGCACATAATTCTCGCCAAAGTCGCGCTGGCCCCACTCATAAAGCCTCAGGATATCTGTATCAGGTTTAGTCTTTGAAACCGCCACGAGTGTCACTCCTTTCCGGCCTAACTCATCCTTCAGTTTCAAAAATTCAGTTTGTTCCAATGTTGGGATTTATTTTAATACACTTCTGCTGATTACGATTCTCTGGATCTCTGAAGTGCCTTCATAAATCTGTGTGATCTTGGCATCACGCATCATGCGTTCTACATGAAATTCTTTGACATAGCCATACCCTCCATGTATCTGCACCGCTTCTGTGGTCACCCACATTGCCGTTTCACTGGCAAACACCTTTGCCATTGCAGAGCTTGTAGTATAGTCGCGTCCATGATCCTTATCCAAAGCGGCTTGCAGGCAAAGCAGCCTTGCCGCGCTTATGCGTGTTGCCATATCGGCAATCTTGAATTGAATGATCTGATGATCTTTAATGGGCACTCCAAATGCTTTTCTTTCCTTTGAGTAGGCCACTGCTCTTTCCATAGCTCCGGATGCAATCCCTAACGCCTGTGATGCAATACCAATGCGGCCACCTGATAAAGTGTGCATTGCAAACTTAAACCCAAAGCCATCGGCACCCACACGGTTTTCTTTTGGAACTTTTACGTCCTGAAAACTAATGCTACGGGTATCGCTCGCCACAATGCCCAACTTATTCTCCCTTGG
>JACFNA010000395.1 GCA_019455085.1 Chitinophagaceae bacterium | reverse complement strand
TTTGCAAGGAAATAGCAATAATAATAAGGCACCCAAAGCCAATGCGGGACCAGACAAAACTCTAACCCTGCCTGATAACTCGATAACGCTTGATGGGAGTGGAACAGACGAGGATGGAACCATTGTCTCCTACAGTTGGACAAAGATAGCGGGACCCTCTTCATTCAATATTTTAAGCCCGGGTTCGGCCTCAACTAATATTAATGGACTCAGTCAGGGAGTCTATAAATTTCAATTGAAGGTTACTGATAATGAAGGCGCTATTGGTTTGGATACCGTGCAAGTAACTGTGAATCCGGCTCCGAATAAGTCGCCCAAAGCGAATGCCGGTGAGGATCAAAGTATCACTTTACCCCTGAATTTAGTTAGTCTGTCCGGTAGTGGTATTGATGAAGATGGTACGATCATCGGATTCAAATGGAGTAAAATAAGTGGGCCTTCGAGTTATAATATCAAAAGTCCGGCTTCAGCCTCAACTGATATATCTGAACTAACAGAAGGGATGTATGAATTTGAACTGGAAGTAACTGACGATAAAGGTGCTAAAGGATTGGATACAGTAAAGGTTATTGTAAATCCTGCAATTAATAAACCACCTGTTGCCAATGCCGGTTCAGATAAAACAATCCAACTTCCGGTGAATAACGTAGTATTGAATGGCAGTGGCACAGATGAAGATGGTACAATAGTATCCTTTACGTGGAGAAAGAAATCAGGCCCTGAGGATTTTAGTATTGTAACTGCCGAAGCAGCATCTACCGAAGTGAATGGACTAGTGGAAGGAATTTATGTTTTTGAATTGGTGGTTACCGATGATGGTGGTGCTTCTGATACCGCAAGTGTGAAAATAACTGTGATTGCAGCGGAGAACATACCCCCCAAGGCAATGGCTGGATCAGATCAGGAGATTACTCTTCCAACGAATATGGTATCACTTTCCGGTAGCGGTACCGACGATGATGGTACGGTGGTTTTTTTTCGTTGGTCAAAAATATCCGGTCCTTCCTCTTTTACCATTACCAATCCTGATGATGCCTCGACGAATATTAGCGGACTAACGGAGGGGGTATATGAGTTTCAACTGAAGGTTACTGATAATGATGGGGCTTTTGGTTTGGATACTGTGAGAATAACTGTGAATCCTGCTCCAAATAAATCTCCAAAAGCCAATGCCGGTGCAGACCAGACGATTACTCTTCCGGCAAACACTGTATCGCTTGCGGGCAGTGGCACAGATGAAGATGGTACAGTAGTTTC
>JACFNA010000104.1:2856-10523 GCA_019455085.1 Chitinophagaceae bacterium | reverse complement strand
TCCAGCGCTCCGAAAATAATCCCCTTTTTTCCTTTCAATAAGTTGTAACTCATACTTGCAGATTTATTATTTGACCGAAAGTAAAATTTTTCTTTGTAATGGCATTTAATTCATTAATTCTCTCGCATTTTCAAAAGCTGCAGCCGTCGGGTTCTCTCCACTAAGCATAGTTGCAATTGCGTGCAGGTGTTCTTCATGATTCAGCTTCTTTATACCTGTCCGCACTCTGCCGCCTTTCATTTCCTTATAAACATAGAAATGAATTGAAGCTTTAGCAGCTATTTGGGGCTGGTGAGTTATTAAGATAATCTGATGCTCATTTGAGAGTTCCTTTATAATATTTGCCACCTGCTTCGAAGCCTCTCCACTGATTCCTGAATCTATTTCATCAAAGATCAGGGTTGGCAGGCTGACACTGCGTGCAATCAGCGACTTGATAATTAACATCAACCGGCTCAGTTCGCCACCACTTGCCACTTTGCGCACCGGTTGAAAAGTAGTCTTATTGGCATTAAACAGAAACTCTACCTCATCGGTACCTGACTCTGTTAACTGTTCTCGCTTCGTCAATTCTACTTTAAACGAAGCATTGGGCATACCTACAATGCCCAGAAGATTATTTACTTTCTTCGAAAAAGCAGGGATCTGTTTACCTCTTGCTTCGGATATCTTTTCAGCAGCCTGTTTGAGTGTTGATAATAACACTCGTGCTTCTTTATCCATTCTTTCAATAGCACCTGTCAGGTCTGCAACTGCATTTATCTTACCATTCAGTTCTTCCTTAATAGCCAGCAACTCAGCCGTGGTCTGCACTTTATGCTTTTTCATCAGCATATATCCCAGATCAAGCCGGGTATTGATTGTGGCCATGTGCGACTCATTAAAGGAAATCTCATCATTGATTTTCTCCAACTCATAAGAAATATCTTTCAACTCAATCAGGGATGATTGCAAACGCTCTTCAATCTGTTGCAACGCAGGCACCAGCGGCACCACTGAAGCCATTCTGGAAATCCGGGCTTTCAACTGGTTCAGCATAGGATCTTCTCCCTCATTGAGAAAAAACAAAACCTCTGACAGTGTACTCTTGATATTTTCTGCATTGGAAATCAGCCGCGATTCCGCCTCAAGGTCTTCAATTTCGTTTGGGCCAAAATTTGCTTTCTCCAATTCTTCAAAAAGGAACCGGTTATAATCGGCCTCCTGCGACATACGTTCCTGTTCATCTCTCAGGGTTTCAAGGCGCTGTGTGAGGGATTTGTAATCAGCAAATAACTGTTGGTACTTATGAAGCCCGTCCTCATTGCCTGCGAGTGCTTCCAGCACTTCGAGCTGAAAATCTTTCTTATTCAGGTCCAGCGTATCGAACTGTCGATGCAGGTCCACCAAAAAAGAAGATAGTTCCTTCAGCTGAGTCAGAGAGGCTGGCGTATCATTAATAAATGCTCTGGACTTTCCATTGGGCATAATCTCCCTTCTTACTATAACTTCATCTCCGGCATCGAGTTCATTATCCCGAAGGAACGATTTCAATGCCTGTCCACGATCATTAAACAGTGCTTCTATGACACATTTCTTCTCTTTATCCAGAAGCATGGATGACTCAGCCCTGTCGCCCAGCACCAGGCTTAATGCACCCATCAAAATACTTTTACCTGCGCCCGTTTCACCGGTGATGATATTGAGATTACCGGCAAACTGAATCGAAAGTGAATCAATGATCGCGTAGTTCTTTATATCAAGTTGCTGGAGCATTTCGACGGGCAAATTACAATATTATTGGTTTGCCATTCAGGGAAACTACTCTTTTTTCAATATCTGTATCTGGATAAATTGCACAGCAATTGCAGCGCAATAAAAAAGGCGCCGGAGAACCAGCGCCTGAATTCATTTTATAGGATAACCTTACTTGATTTCTACTCCGTTGTTAAGTTCGTCGTCCACCAAAATACGGCCACAGTTTTCGCAAACAATGATCTTCTTCCGCTGACGGATTTCACTCTGCACCTGAGGGGGTACGGCGTTGAAGCAACCACCGCAGGCATCTCTTTCCACAGGCACCACAGACAAACCGTTTCTATAATTCTCTCTGATACGATCGTAGCTGTGCAGCAGCCTTGGCTCTATATCTTCACGGGCAGTAGTTTCCATCTTTTTAAAATGCTTCTCTTCCTTGTCTGTTTCGTGAATGATCTTCTCTAATTCTGCCTTCTTGGTCTTGAGGTTGGCATCCTTATTCTCGATAGCTTTTTTTGCAGCTTCCAGATGCTCAGCTTTTTCCACCATATCTTCTGTAGCATCTTTGATATGTTTTTCAGCCAGTTTGATATCAAGTGTCTGCATCTCAATCTCCTTGCTGATTGCCTCAAATTCACGATTGTTCTTTACGTTCTCGCTCTGCTTTTCATATTTCTTTTTCAGTTCCTGAGCATTCTTGATTTGCTCCTTCTTATCTTCAATGAATTGAGTGATTCCGTTTATCTCTTCTTCAATACGGTTGCGGCGCGAATTGAGTCCGGCGATTTCATCTTCCAGATCACTAACTTCCATAGGTAACTCTCCCTTCAGCACTTCGATTTCATCGAGTTTACTGTCGATCTTTTGCAGCTTTACGAGTGAAGCAAGTTTTTCTTCAATTGAAAAATCTTTTACCTGAGCCATAAATTAATTGTATGTGTTTTTAAGTTTAGAGCCTTAAATCCAACCTCCCGGAATCAATACAAATACCGTACGGGATTGGTCTTACGCTCCGTTTTTAGGACGGCAAAGGTAGGAAAATTCTTTTGTAAATAGGTAGCCAAAAGTTCTACTGTATATTGCTCCGTCTCATAGTGCCCTGCATCTGCCAGGAGTATTTCGCCATCCGCCTCAAAAAACTCGTGATATTTGATATCTGCTGTGATATATACCTGAGCTCCTGCCGCCTTTGCCGATGGCAAAAGAAAGAATCCTGAACCACCGCACAACGCAACCCTGCTCACCTTCCTTCCAAGAAAATCAGTATGGCGGATAACTTCGGCATTTAAAAGGTCTTTCACCATATATAACAATTCCTTTTCATCCATTTCCTCTTCTAAATCACCCACAATACCACTACCGATCGACGATACTGTATTATCCAGCGAAGTAATATAAAAGGCTACTTCCTCATAGGGATGCGCTTCGTGTAGTGCTTTTACAAGGCCTATTTCTGCAAAAGCCGGAAAAATCATCTCCATCCTCACCTCCTTCTCATAATGCCTTTCACCCTTATTCCCTACAAATGGATTTGCATCCTCCAGTGCTCTGAAAGTACCGGTGCCTTCCAGATTAAAACTACATTCGTCATAATTGCCAATAAACCCACCACCGGCAGCAAACAGGGCACTGCGCACTTTTTCGGCATGATCTACCGGCACGAAGGTTACCAGTTTCCTCAACCCGCCCCTTTTCTCATCAAGTACCCGGGTATTCGTAAGCCCGATTAACCCTGCAAGCATCCCATTGACACCGTGAAGTACATTATCCAGGTTGGTATGTATTGCATAGATAGACAGATTTTCTCTGATGGCCTTCATAACAACCCTTTGTACCAGGTCCTCACCTGTCAACCGCTTTAACCCTTTAAATATTATGGGATGATGTGCCACAATAAGATTACAACCCTTTTGGACAGCTTCGTCTAACACTTCTTCTGTCACATCCAGTGCCACAAGCACGCCTGAGCAATCAAGCTGACTGTCACCGACAAGAAATCCCGAATTATCATAAGGCTCCTGCAACTGCGGAGGAGCCAGGCGATTCAGAAGGGCTGTTACTTCAGCGATTTTCATATTGAACATTTGCCTTACTGACCCACCATTGTAAGTTGTATATCATCTGAGCCTCCCCAGGGTGCAAATTTCAGGGTGGGTATGTTCTTGGATGTAAACCTCCACGATCTTGCCAGAAATCCAAATTCACCGGGTGGCACTGCAAGCGAAATTACCAATTTTCCGTAATCATCGTTGCTGCTCCACGCCCCCTGATAACTTTCACTTCCTTTGGTCGCGATAAGTGCTCCGCTATAATAGTCGCTTCCTTTTTTAAGCACAAAAGTGTAACCGTTGTATTGGGCAGTTATATCATTGCCCCTGTCATTTGCATAAGTAATAATATAGGGCCGGTTTAACACCGCACTCTCAAAATACTGCTCCAGAAATGTGGGCGGCTTATCGCCTGACTTCTTGCAGGAGGCCAGTGCCAAAAACAGTAAAATTGCCATAAAACATTTCCCTAACTTAGACATACTTTTCACTTTTGAGCATCTGTAACGACTGCTTATTCAAAACTACCTTATTTAATGTTCAGACATGCCGTTTTATTGTTGCTCGCAGGCTTTATTACACTGAATTTATCTGCACAATACTTCGGAGGCACTCCCTCATCCATTAGCTGGCGCCAGATAAATACAAACGACTTCAGAATTATTTTCCCGGAAGGGATAGACTCCACAGCCAACCATATAGCTTCCGTCATTTATCGTACAAAGCCAAAATCTGCCACCACTATTGGCGTCATGACACGGAAGGTGCCCATAATTCTAAGAACTACAGGGTTGGAATCCAATGGCTATGTAGGCCTTGCCCCTTTCAGAAGTGAGTTTTACCTGACCCCGCCGGCTACACCTGTCTCTCTGGGCAGTATGCCATGGACCGACCTGCTCGCTATCCATGAATATCGGCATGCCCTGCAATACAGCAATTTCAATGTGGGTGGAAGCCGCGTACTGCGTACGCTCTTTGGCGATGAAGGCCAGATTCTTGCAAATGCTGCCTCGGTGCCTGACTGGTTTTTCGAGGGCGATGCGGTTTATACCGAAACTCAGTTAGGTGAAAAAGGAAGAGACCACATCCCCTCCTTCTACAACGGATTCAGGGCTTTATGGCAATCTGGCCGTAACTATCACTTTATGAAACTGCGCAATGGTTCTTATCGCGATTTTGTACCTGACAAGTACATTCTGGGTTATATGTTTGTAGCCTATGGAAGAGAAAAGTACGGAGACGAATTCTGGAAGAATGTAACTCATGATGCAGCGTCATTCAAACCGCTCATCTTCCCGTTTCAGTCGAATATCAGAAAATATTCAGGTGAGAAATTCAGGGATTTCACCGCACACAGCATCCAACGATTCAAAGACAAATTCAATGACCAGCCTGACGGTCAAAAGCAGTTCGATTACTTTACCAACGAACAGTCACCGGCATTTGATTCTTCCGGTGCACTTGTTTATCTAAAAAGCAGTGTAAAAGAGATTCCCCAATTTATTATACACAAAGACGGCAAAGAAAAACGTATCCGCGTTGCAGATGTAATGAGTGACAGTTACTTCACAATGCGTAATGGCAGGATATTTTACTCCTCTGTAAACCCGGATATACGTTGGGGTTATCTCTCCTACAATGATATTCAGGTGCTGGATATAGCCTCAGGCAGGCAATCTGCGCTCACGCATAAAACACGTTACTTCTCTCCTGCTCCGGATGAAGACGGCAGCAGGATTGTAGCCGTAAATGTACCCGTAAACCAACAACCATCGCTCCACCTCCTCGATGGCCATTCCGGGAAACTCATAAAGGAATTTAAGCATCCGGAAGTGGCGCACTACTATCATCCATTCATTTACAGCAACCAGATTTTCTGTGCCGTTTCAGATAAAGCCGGGCTGATGTCGATCCTCTCTTTCGACATACCGACAGGAGACTCACGCTTTCTGCTTCCTTTCCAAAACAGCATCATAAGCTACCCCACCATCAGAAAAGACACGCTCTATTTCTCCTCAACCCTGCTTCTCAATGATGTGCTCTTTGCCTTTTCAATGTCAGACGAAAAACTCTTTGCAGTAGATGCTCCCACACCGGCTCTCAGTAAATACAGACCCGCCTTCTCGGCAGATAGTATAGCATGGGTAACACAAACTGCACAGGGACTACACATACAAAAAACGCCAATTGCTCAATTGACCTACACGCCTCTGCCAATCAAAATCGAACCCTCACCATTAAACAACCAGGGCGATGAGCAGCAATCACCAGGTACATTTAAGGATACCATCTTCCAAACAACTAAATACAGAAGGCTCAGCCATCCATTCAACTTTCACAGTCTGGAGCCTGGTATAAACGATCCCGAATATAGTTTGCAACTGATTGGTGAAAATATTTTAGGTACACTCCAGTCGCAATTAGGCATTTCTTACAATAATTCTGACAGATCCAAATCGGGTTCACTCAGCTTCAATTATGGAGGTCTTTTTCCGCTGTTTTCCGCTTCTTACAGCTATTCCCTTGACCGTTATTTCATCAAAGACGCGAAACAGATTTTCTATAACGAATCCGGGCCCGAGGTGGGCATCACACTGCCATTGAACTTTAGCAAAGGAAGATCGTTTACAGGGTTGACAGTAGGAACCTACATCAGCCACAAAACTCTTACTGCTCAAAAAGCATTCAAATCAGAATTCAGTGGGCTTACCTACAGTTATCTGTCGCACTCAGTTTCTCTGTATAACCAATCCAGGCAGGCGCTGGCTCAGGTATTGCCCCGCTGGGGACAGTCAGTCGCCCTGCGCTATTATCACAGCATCACGGGAGTGTCCGGTCAGCAAGTCGTTACCGTGGCAAGATTGCTATTTCCGGGACTCAGCCGCACCCATAGTTTCAATCTCAGGGCCGCCTTCTCAGCCAAAGACACACTGAGAGAAATCAGCTATGCCAGCAGTTTCCCTTTCGCCAGAGGATTCAATGCGGTAAACCTGCACAGGATGTATGGGCTCCAGTTCAACTATCAAATACCATTACTTTATCCTGAAACAGGGATTCCTAACATTGTGTATTGGTTACGGCTTCGCGCCAATGCCTTCTTTGACCTGACCCGTGTGAACTATTTTGACAATAGCAGCCACATGATTCACCGCAATTTCCGCTCGGCAGGGATCGAACTCAACTTCGATACGCGCTGGTGGAACCAGGCGTTCATTTCCTTTGGTCTCCGCTATACCAGACTGATGGATCCGGATATCTTTGAGAGCTCTCGAAAAGACCGGTTTGAGGTAATTCTTCCGGTTAATATCTTCAATAGGTAATCCCCCGCTTATAATTCCTAAAACCTTCCCCAGGAAGATTGAAAATTCGGCTGAATACGTTAAATTTGAGCTGAAAAAGCAATCTATATGTACCCCGATCCTGATAAAAAGAAACCTGCTCCAAAAAAGGAGTCCGGCACACGAAATCTCTTTTATATCATTCTCGCTTCGGTTGCAGTGGGAGCGCTTTTATATTTCACTGTAAAGGAAGGGGAACGAATTAAAAAGGAAAATGAGCTCCTGGATTATGAAGTCTGGTAGGCCGGATCATGCAATTTTTAAAAAAATCTTTCGTTTTTTATATTGATTAATCCGAAAAATAATGCGTAATTTGAGTTTCGTATTATATGTTGGTATAATTTTGACTCGTTGAAAAGAATACTTTACATAGTTCTTCTTACCGGTTTGTCGCTTTCGGCCTATAGCCAGATAAGACCGGGAAATTCATCGGAGACGATGAAAGTTGCAAAGTTGTACCCAAATCCCGCTGTGAATTTTGTAAACTTTGAGTTTGACCATACTGATAAGACCGGTACCATTGTCATTTTCAATTTTATCGGCA
>JACFNA010000104.1:0-2846 GCA_019455085.1 Chitinophagaceae bacterium | reverse complement strand
AAGAATGACCCTTTCTTTAAACGACTATTACAGAGGCATTTACATTTTCCAACTGCGCAATGCACAAGGGGCCATCCTCGAATCAGGAAAATTTCAGGTAGCCAGGTAGTCACCTGGTAATTTGCTTTCCTGTCACCTCCACCAGATTCCACTACAATTCATTAAAATCTCCCTAAAAAGGCACGTATGAATGTCATTTTGTCTCTCAAACGGGCATTGGCAAACGATTTGACATCGTACCTTTGCACGCGATTTAAAAAACATGAACCAGAATGAGTAAGAAAGAAAACAGGCACCAGGAAGAAGTTTTTCATGAAGAACAGGAAACGGTAGCTGAGAATCAACAGGCTATACAGGAAAATAGTGACACTGAAAAAGATTTGACTGAAGCGTACGAAGCACTTCAAAAAGAATTGGAAGCTCAAAAGGATAAGTACATCAGGTTATTTGCAGAATTCGATAACTATAAGAAAAGAACTGCCAAAGAAGTACTCGAAATTCGCCAGACGGCTTCAAAAGATGTAATTACTTCATTACTGGAAGTACTGGATGATATTGACAGAGCTGAGGGGCAAAAGACAGAACCCGAAGAAGGTAACCATATTCCTGAAGGGATTCAATTAATTTTTAATAAGTTCAGACGGATACTGGAACAAAGAGGGCTTAAGGCAATTGACAGTCTTCATACCGAATTTGACGTGGAGAAAGACGAGGCGCTGGCACATGTACCCGTCGAGGACGAGCAACTCAAAGGAAAAGTTATTGAGGAAATCGAAAAAGGATATATGCTCAATGACAAATTGATTCGATTCGCAAAAGTGGTAGTAGGTAAATAGCATTCCTGCCATGCGGGTTTATAATTTAGATTTAGAAAAATAATGGCTTCAAAAAGAGATTATTACGAAGTACTGGAGGTGCAGCGAAATGCCCAGGCTGAGGAGATAAAAAAGGCCTATCGAAAGATAGCAATGAAATATCACCCTGACAGAAATCCGGGTGATAAACAAGCGGAGGAAAAATTTAAGGAAGCAGCAGAGGCATACGAGGTACTTAGCAATCCGGAAAAAAGGGCTAAGTATGACCGTTTTGGTCATAATGCTTTTGGGCCCGGTCGGGGCGGAGGAGATTTCGGAGGTGGGATGAACATGGAAGATATCTTCAGCCAGTTTGGCGACATCTTCGGAGATAGTGTATTTGGAAATTTCTTTGGGGGCGGTGGCAGATCAGGCGGCAGA
This sequence comes from Chitinophagaceae bacterium, assembly GCA_019455085.1. GTDB lineage: Bacteria > Bacteroidota > Bacteroidia > Chitinophagales > Chitinophagaceae > Ginsengibacter. The sequence goes on along the minus strand of JACFNA010000104.1, from coordinate 1,611 downwards.
AGATCAAGAGGTGTAAGAGGGAGCAACCTAAGGGTACGCATCAAACTGAACTACGAAGAAATAGCTAAAGGAGCCACCAAAACTATCAAGGTAAAAAAATATGTAACGTGCAGCCAGTGCCACGGCAACGGAGCTAAAGACAGCAATAGCATGCAGACCTGCCATACCTGCGGTGGAAGCGGCCAGGTAAGAAGAGTGCAACACACTTTTCTCGGACAGATGCAAACAGTAACTACCTGTCCGGAATGTAACGGAGAAGGCACTACTATTACTAATAAATGTCCTCAATGTAAAGGTGAAGGCCGGGTGTATGGTGAAGAAAATATTACTATAGATATCCCTGCAGGAGTGAGCGAAGGCATGCAACTCAGCATGAGTGGCAAGGGCAATATGGGTGAGCGGGGCGGCGCTCCGGGAGATTTGATTATCTTAATTGAGGAAGAAAAACATCCTCAACTACAAAGGGAAGGCAACAATGTGGCCTTCGACCTATATATAAGTTTCACTGATGCTGTTTTTGGTACACAGACAGAAGTGCCAACCATCGATGGCAGAGCCAAGATAAAAATTCCTGCAGGCACTCAGAGTGGCAAAATCTTCCGACTGAAAGGGAAAGGCTTCCCTTCACTGGACTCACACGCCAAAGGCGACCAACTGATACAGGTAAACGTGTGGACACCACAAAAGATAAGTGACGAAGAGAAAACAGCACTGGAATCGCTTAGTCACAGCGACAATTTTAAACCTCATCCCGATAAGAATGAAAAGGGATTCTGGGAGAAGATCAGGGAGACTTTTAGTTAAATTCAAAATGTGATCGGATAAGAAACCTTCCACGTGCGATAGACTCCCTGAAATGAATACAGTCCGGTTTTCAGTCAGATCCGCATAAGAATTTATAAGCAGGGCTACTTGTTGTACGATGCATCTTCAAGCGCAGGAGCGCTACAACACTGTGCTGCGGTGGCCAGTACAAAATTTTTGTGCACTATGCGATAAAAAAAATGCCGACTCCCAACCGGCCCCTTCCAATACTTTTGAAAAACACAACCATTTATTTTCAATTTGTGATGTCAGGTTCGTGATAATCTGACTGCACAGAACGGCTCAACCTTCTTTTGGGTATTAATCTCTTTTTCTGCTCCCCTGATCAAAAAGCAACAACTGTAACATTCATTTTATTAATGCCGCACAATGAAGGCCAGGGAGTGGGGATGCAAGCAGATAGGTTCTAAATTTATTACCCTGCTCTTCAGGACAGGACTATGAAAGCCTTACCCAATAAGGGATCCAGCCGAATTTCTCTAAGAATAATGTGGCTAAAGCCGTACGACTTAAATTCTTATTGCGTTGGCTAAAGCCAACGATAATTAGCAGTTGGGAACTTTTGTTCAAAAAATCCTGATAATTAAAACCAGCAATTTTACCCGGCAAGGGCGGCGCTTAATTCGTAATTTCAAATTCTAACTTAGGAAATGGCAAACCACAACATACCTCTTAAAATCTTTTACCGTTGGCTTTAGCCAACTGAAAAGAAAGATTATCTCCAGTACTAAGTGTGTGTACTCACCACAAAAAATGGCGCGTCATTGCGGACGCCGATCCGCAATC
>JACFNA010000394.1 GCA_019455085.1 Chitinophagaceae bacterium | reverse complement strand
ATGTTCAGTACAAGGTTTGGGAACGAGCCGTGTATCGTTTACGCTGAATAGTTACTGATGCTTCGTCAAAATCGTTAAATCATCTCAACCATTTGGCCATTAAAATGGAAGCAGGAGCTTCCAATACAATTACGTTCCAAAACCGGAACTTGGGAACGAGCGTTAGTAGGTGCGGAGTATTTGTTAGTTTGGGCATGAAAACATTTATGCCAATTTACAGCAAATGCTTTGCCCCTACAGTTATTTTTCCTTCTTTAAACAACTATCGTCAAGCATATGTATTAATTTATTCATCTCCGGTTTTGTTACATAGTTGTCAGCGCCAACACTTTCACATTTCACCACCATCTGATTATTTATCAGGCTGGAAAACATAATCACAGGGATATTTTTGAGCAAGGCGTCGCTCTTTATCCTTTTGCATAAGGTTAATCCGTCAAGCTCCGGCATTTCTATATCAGATATTAATACATCGGGTAGTTCTGTGGAAAAAGAATCTTCCGCTTTTACTTTGTCACGTATTCCCATCAGTGCATAAAACGCCTTTTGACCATTTTCAAACACACGGACATTACTATACCCCGCACTGCTCAGTACGCGAACAACATTGTCACGAATAGTCTTCGAATCCTCGGCAAAGAAAACCACCACATTTTCACGTCCCTGTTTTTTTTCTATTTGAAATGTCTCGCTGGCAGCCTCGCCAATCGCCAAGTGTGGAAATATTTTAGAAAGAATATGTTCCAAATCGATAATCATAATTTCTTTATTATCGATATGCACCGACCCGATAACACCTGACCCGCTGCTGTTGATAATATTGCTTATTGGAATAAAATCGCTCCAGGAAAGCCTGTGAATCCGGTTCACTCCATCTACCAAAAAGCTATTAATTGAATTATTAAATTCAGTTACTATTACCACCGATATGCTATTTGCATCATCGCTGTTTTTCTTCTGTATATCTAGTGCGTTTGCCAGATTAATGAGGGGTATTGTTTTTCCCCGGTGCAGCATCAACCCCATCATGGCCGGAAGAGACGTAGCCACCTTAGTGACTGTTTTTGGGTCATGCTGTACTATCGACTGTACTTTTGCAACATTTACACCAAACGACTGATCTCTTAGGAGAAACTCCAGCAATTCCATTTCATTGGTGCCGCTTTCCAGGAGAATTTGTTGTTTTGCCATAGCAATGCTCCTTCCGTTAGTACTTCCCCGGCTCGAAAATAAG
>JACFNA010000103.1 GCA_019455085.1 Chitinophagaceae bacterium | reverse complement strand
CGTAACAATGGACCCATCAGCACTAATGATTACACCTGAACCGGAAGCGGATTGCGGTATCACACGTTGCTGACGATCTCCCCGACCCAAAAACTGATCAAGGAAATCATCTCCAAACATATCAGAAAATGGATCTCTGCTCCTTGGCAGATTATTAGATACTGTTTTGGTACTCTTTGTCTTGATATGCACTACCGTAGGAATTGCAGCTTTTGCAGCCTGCACAAAGTCAGACGGCCCTGCATAATTACCATTTGAATCAAAGAACCCCGCATAGTTAGCAGGTACCTGAAATTTTTCAATTGAAGCACTACCTGTCACTTCTTTTACCTTGTTGTAGCCAAACAATACTGCAACAGTTGTAACTGCACTGATTAAGACAGTCAAAAAAACACTTTTAGCTTTCATGTAAGTAGATTTTTATTTCTTAAACGAATCTAACCTTCCCTCCTCAAACCGTATGCCGCAGAATAAAATTAGAGGCTAAAAAAACTATCTGTTTGCCGATCTCGTATTATTAACAATTAATTAGTGTCACGTATAAATTCCTTTTACAAATCTAAAGACAATTATGCACCCCGGTGGCCGGGCCCGCAATCCCGTCATGCCAGTTCATCATACTGAAAGGAGAAACTCCATCACATCTACCCCGTCTGCATAATCAAACAATCCAGCCTGCTGTGTCTGCCCCATCGGAATATACCCCTTTCCTGCCACGCACTGCACCTGCTCATTATGCAACAATGCTTCAGCACCGGCTCCCGGATCCTTATAATAGCTGAAATACAATTCGCTTATGGGAGAAAACAACTGGTCGCCCTCTACCAGTATAATATTCTCATTACACATATACGCCCTGCTATTCATAATCAGCAATGCAAGATTATAATCATAATTGTTCCGGTACTTCGCATGATCTTTCAGATACTCATACTTTCTGAAGGCATCCAGTAATGGCACAAAATCGTATCCTTCCGGAACATAAATCTGGGAGACATTTCTGCATCCCAATCCAAAATAGAGAAATACATCATCAGCAAGAAGTGCCAGCTCATCGTGCGATTCGGTACCTGTCAATACTGCCGCAGAGGTTCTGTTCCTGCGGATTATGGAGGGATATTTGCCAAAGTAATAATCGAAGTAGCGCGACGTATTGTTGCTGCCTGTGGCGATATAAGCATCACACCCCTTCAGCATCTCAGCAAACATGATATATTCCTTCACGTCGGGATCCAATGCGATCATCTTATCCACCACTTTTCTCATAAGCACCTCATCTTTTTCAGACAACTTAATCACTGCTTTGTGGCCCGAAACGAATACAGCCAGAAAATCATGAAACCCCACCAGAGGTATATTCCCTGCCATCACAATACCTATGTTCCTGGACGACACATTGTCATCAAGATGATAATGGCGAGTCCAGTAATCAAGCTTTTCTTCATCCAGAAACTGGTTAGTAATACAATGGATTCTGTGATCCAGAAACCCGGGAATAAACCATTGGTTGTGCAGATATGCTTTTTGCTTTGTATCCTGCCACTCCTGGTCATCCAGCGCCCACCAGTCTTTTAAACCTTTCAGTACCTCTATTCTTTTTGCCAATAACATAAAGTAATTGTCGTTATGTTTTTTATCTTTGTCAGAGACATTTTTAATGCAGGCAAAATTCGTAAATAATTCCTGCGTAATCTTATTAAATATTCTCACAATGGCTATCAAGATAACAGACGATTGTATCAACTGTGGAGCCTGCGAGCCTGAATGCCCCAATAATGCGATATATGAAGGAGGAGTGGAATGGGCTTTTGCAGACGGAACTAACCTCAAAGGCGCTGTAACAAGAATGGATGGAGTGACGGTGTATGATGCTGATCAGCGAAATGCACCAATTGCCACAGACATTTATTATATTGTACCGGATAAGTGCACAGAGTGCCAGGGATTCCATGAAGAGCCGCAATGTGCTGCGGTATGCCCGGTAGATTGTTGTATTCCTGACGAACTCTACAGAGAGACGGTTGAAGAACTTCTGGCAAAAAAAGAGAAAATGCACGGATAAAAAGCTTACCAGGTTTAAAAACCTGAACACAGACAGGTGATATTTCCTGTCAAAAAAAAGCGAAGGTCCATTTCTCACCTTCGCTTTTAATTTTTAAATAATGCCGCCAAATGAAAATACGCAATCAAATCCTGGTTTTTCTGATTCCGGTAATTCTATTAACCGCATGCGGCCTGCAACCCGAACCCGTCTTTAAAGACAGTGAAAGCCCGGTTACAATCGCCTCACCGGCAGAGATACTCCAGGCTGATATCGATTTTGCAAAAGCAAGTAAAGAAAGAGGAATGAAACAGGCATTCATCAAATTCATGGCAAAGGAAGCCGTACTCCTGCGTCCGGACAGAGCGCCTATAACAGGTGCAGATGCTATAGAATATATCAGCCAGATCGATGACTCAGGGCTGCTGCTTTCATGGATTCCGGAAAAAGCAACGGTATCAGAAGATGGCACACTGGGATACACTTATGGAATGTACACCGCTGAAACAGATGCAGACACACTAATATATCCCTACGTGCATATTTGGAAAAAACAGGAAGGTAAATGGAAATTTATTCTTGAAACATATACCCAGGGATATTGAAATGAGTAATAATTTTACACTGACACTAATTTGAAATATGAAACCTCGTATTGCCTTAGTTACAGGTGGATATTCCGGAGAAGCTGAAATCAGTTACGGCTCCACCGATACTATTAAGAAAAATATTGATCCTGAAAAATTTGATTTTTTCATCATTGATATCACCCCCTCCGGCTGGTTTTATCAGGATGAAACAGGAGCAAAAAAAGAAGTGAACAGAAGCGACTTCACCATTATCATCAAGGGTAAAACTATCCGGTTCGATGCGGTGCTGTTCAGCATCCACGGTACTCCGGGAGAAGATGGCAAACTACAGGGATACCTCGACATGCTCGGGATACCCTACACTTCATGCAATGCGGCTACCTCAGCCATTACATTCAACAAACGCTACACGGTAGCAGTAGCGGCCTTTTCAGGCATCAGTGTGGCCAACTCCATCCTGCTCTTCAAAGATTACCAAAACACGCCCGATCAGTTGAAGGCAATAAAAAAATTACGTTTCCCCGTATTCGTAAAGCCTAACAACGGAGGGTCAAGTATCGGAATGAGCAAAGTAGCTACACCTGACCACATTGAAGCTGCTATTGAAAAAGCTTTTAAAGAAGACAGCCAGGTATTGGTTGAAGAATTTATTCCGGGAAGAGAGTTTACCGTAGGAGTGTACAAAGCAAAAGGAACGGTTACGGCACTGCCCGTGACAGAAATAATCTCAGAAAATGAATTCTTCGATTTTGAGGCTAAATACAAAGGGGCCAGCGATGAAATCACACCGGCACAAATAGATATTTCACTCACTACACTGATTCAAAACGAGGCAGTAAAGATTTACAAATTATTTAATTGTCAGGGGATTATTCGTGTGGACTTTATTTACAACGCCAGCACTCGCAAACTTTACATGCTGGAGATCAATACAGTGCCCGGGCAGACGGCGGCCAGCCTGGTACCCCAACAGGTAGTTTCGGCAGGTATATCGCTGATGAAATTTTACACTGGACTGATTGAAGAATGCCTGAGACAGGCGAAGGCTTAAACTTTTGTAAAGGAGCACTTCTTTTCTGGCATTCGTCTTATTTTTTGTTTATTTTGCGCTATAGACATACTTTTTGCCGGTGTTTAAATCCCTGTTACAAAAATCATTTTTCGTAAATCTGCTTGCAGCCATTGCGCTGGTGCTGCTCCTCATTTTCTTATTCTTCATTTCACTGGGCTGGCTTACACACCACGGCAGTTACCTGAAAGTGCCTGACATTGTGGGTATGAATACAGATAAAGCAATCGACTTGTTGAAAAATCAGGGATTTGAGGTAGTGATTACAGACTCCTCATACAATGACAGCATCCCGCTTAATACGGTGCGCAGGCAACTCCCGCTCTCTGATGCCACCGTCAAGGTAAACAGAACTGTCTTCCTTACAGTGAATCCGGTAGAACTCCCGATGATTTCTATGCCCAAACTGGAAGGACTGAGCTATAGGTTTGCTACCGACATCCTTGCAAAAAACAATCTGGTATTAGGGGATACAACCCACAAACCCGATTTTATGAAGGGCTCCGTACTCGACCAGCTTTACAAAGGAGTGTCCATTGCACCGGGCGCCAAGGTGCGCTGGGGTTCCAGAATCGACCTTATCATTGGAGGAGGTGTGGTTGGCGAACAGATACCTGTACCCTACCTCATAGGACTTACTGTAGCTGAAACAAAAACCTTACTTGAAACCAAAGGGCTTGTACTTGCTTCAATCATCTCTTCTGAGCCTATTGCAGATACTGCAAGTGCCTACATCGTACGGCAAAATCCTGAAACGAGAGATTTTCAGGGAATACCACTTTATATCCAGGCGGGTCAGACGATTGATATCTGGATATCCACACAACCCCCGGTAGTCGACTCTCTGGAAATAAAGAGAGATAGCGCATTGTTCCCTCCTCGGGAAGCACAATAAGGAATGCACTCCGCAGGAAAGAGGAGATTCATTAATTTTATTTCCGGCAAGATGCGGGCAGTATCAATACTTTTGTGCCAGATATACCCTTTTCACCAAGGATAAACAGCACCACTGGATATCCAAAAACAATTTACAATGAAAGAAGCCAACCTCAAGCGGCTGACAACCATCATGGATGAGCTGAGAGAAAAATGCCCATGGGACAAAAAGCAAACCATACACAGCCTGCGGCAACAGACAATAGAAGAACTGTATGAACTCACAGACACTATCGATGAAGAAGACTTCGAAGGCATGAAAGAAGAATTGGGCGACCTCCTGCTCCACATCGTATTCTATACAAAGATTGCGGAAGAAAAAAACCGGTTTACCCTCCGGGATGTGATAGATACTATCAGCGATAAACTTATCAGAAGACACCCGCATATTTATGGTGACACCAAAGCTGACAATGCGGAAGAGGTAAAGAGAAACTGGGAAAAACTAAAACTTGCCGACGGCAAAAAAAGTGTACTGGAAGGTATTCCAAATTCCTTACCCTCACTCGTCAAGGCGCTCCGGCTGCAATACAAGGCAGCACAGACAGGCTTCGAATGGAAACACCAGGATGATGTATGGGAAAAAGTGATGGAGGAAAAAGACGAACTAAGAAACGCAATGCAAACCGGCAACCGTGACGAGGTTGCAAAGGAAGCTGGCGATCTCTTGTTCTCTGTAATCAACTACATAAGATTTCTGAATATTGACGCAGACTATGCTCTGGAACTCACCAATAAAAAATTCATGGCCAGATTCAGAAAAATGGAATCTATCGCCGCAGAAGAAGACAAGAGCCTGCCTGATATGAGTCTTGAAGAAATGGATGAAATTTGGAACAGGATAAAACAAACTACCTAATTTGCCCGGAAAAGGAAATAGAAGTTTTTTCAGACGCAGGGTATATCTGCTGATTATAGCAGCAATACTCTTCGGCATAGCTTTTTTGGCCAATAACTATTGGAACACAGGAACCAGTACAAAGGCTGTCCACTCTTCAATCCAGCAAAGTGTCACCAACCGGGAAACCGAAGTAAAACAACTCCTGGCAGACACCACGCTGCTGCGCGCAGTAACCCGGGGCAGCTATTCAGAAAAAATACTGCTGTCGCTCACAGGCAAAGACTATTATCTATTTGCCTTCAGGCCTTCGGCTACGGGTACTTACAGTGCCGTATTCTGGAGTACACAGTTTGCATTTCCCGATACTGCAATCCTCAATGCGCTGGCTCCTTCGGGATTCAGGCTGCTTAATAACGGTTGGTATATCTTCCACAAGAAAAATTACCTGTCCCGATCGGGCACTACATACCTGATAGTAGCCCTGATACCGGTGAAATGGAACTATTATATTGAAAACAATTATCTCCAAAACCGTTTTGCGGGCCTCCAGGATGCCCAGTATATCACTGATATCAGCCTGACAACCGGCCTCCCGATACGGGATCTTTCAGGAAATACTCTTTTTTATCTTGAGAAAAAAGAAGGGTCTCATCTTCACAATATTAATTTGCCGGCATTAGCGCTGGGGGTTCTTGCCCTTTTGCTCATACTCTTTTTTATTCACCTGTTATCTGTTTACATCACAGAAAAATATGGTTTCGTTAAGGGCTTCTTTACCTTACTCACACTGCTGCTGATAATAAGGCTGTTGACCTACGAACTCAATCCCTACAATTTCAGAACATTAAAACTCTTTAATCCATCAGTGTATGGCGATAATTTTCTGATGGGCTCGCTCGGCGACCTGTTGGTGAATTCTTTACTCTTCATCTGGGTGGTGCTTTTTATCCAGTTCAAGTGGAAGCCGCATGCAGTCGTATCAGTATTAGGGAAGCCACTTTGGCGGTATGGGATTGCACTCCTTATCGCCCTCACCATGATTGCAGCTACCTTCGGAGCCGGGTATATCATCAACAGCCTTGTGGCCGATCCTCAGGTCTCGTTTGACGTGCTCAATTTCTTCTCGTTAAACATATACAGCCTCGTCGGCTTTATTGTGCTCTGCTGCGTAGCTACCGGTTATTTTATATTCATTCAGCGACTTTCCAGAGGGCTGAGTCGGGCTGCGAACGGCGTGTATGGCTACCTTTTTATTGCTATTGCGGGATTGCTGATCTTGTCAATCGACCCGGGTAAACTGGTGGCCTATAAACTCTTTCTGTTACTCTGGCTTCTCATATTTGTTTTCCTCCTGAATATGCCCAGATTACGGCTGCACAATGTGAGGCTGTCTTCTTCAGGTTTCATCTTCTGGGTTACCTTCTACAGCGTTTCCATCACCGCAGTCATCGCTACTCAAAATCACCAGAAAGAACTGGAAGCCCAGAAAAATTTTGCACGCAATCTTTCGGAAAAGGTAGATCCCTCGGGCCCGCTGATTATGAATATCATCCGTAATGACTTCAGCAATGAGTATATGTCGGAAATTTTTCATCGTTTCAGAAATCCTTCCGAGAGTCTCTTCCTAAAAGACAGCCTTATACGTGAATCCTTCTCCGCATATCTCAACAAGTATTCCACTGAGATTTATACTTTTGATTCTTCCGGCAATCCACTCAACAATCTGCGCAACTCCTCTATCAACGACCTTAATACCATTATCCAGACACAGGGCAGGGAAACCGGTATCCCGGGGCTTTATTACTACGATGTCTCTTTTTCAAACTTCAACTACATCAGCAGGACAGACATCACCGATTCGGCCGGAAACCTTGCGGGGCATATCTTCATCATCTCTAAGCCCAAAAATTTCCAGAGTGAAACGCTCTATCCCGAGCTCTTCTCAAAAGGAAATAAAAATGCGATCGAAAGTTCACCTGAATACGCCTACGGTATCTATATCAATAATAAGCTTATCACCAGTTATAACGACTATCCGTTCTCGATAGATATTGACAGTTCCCTTATCACACATACGGGATTCCGGTTTATACACAAAAAAGGCATAGACGAGTTATGGTATTCCGCACAAAAAGGCAAGGTGGTGGTATTGGCTCATAAAGACAGGGTCGCACTGGAAACCATTACCCTCTTTGCATACCTCTTCTGTTCTTTCCTGGTAGTAATTTTCCTTTTTAACCTTACAGGTTATTTGCTGGGCGAAAAAAAATATGCAGAGGAGCGGAAGACATTTTTAAGGCCTACCATCCGCAATCAGGTGCACAGCACCATCATTTTGATTTCCGTGTTTTCATTCATCGTAATCGGTGTATCTACTATCCTCTTTTTTATCAACCGATTCCATAGTAATAACAGGGAGTTTCTAAGCCGCACCATCCATCTTATGGAAAACGAGTTGCACAATGCGCTGGATACAAGTGCAGCCAGTACCTTCACAGCCGCTTCCCTGTCGCCTTTGCAGTTAGAGAAGCTGTCGGCCATAATTAATAATGTGAGCAACATCCACGGCACCGATATTAACCTGTATGACAGGTATGGAAACCTGAAAGTATCCTCACTACCACTACCTTACGAGAAAGGTATTGTAAGTGAGAAGATGGATCCGGTGGCCTGGTATCACATGAGTGTACTGAAAGATGCCCAATACTTCAGAGAGCAGTCCATAGGCTCGTTGCGTTATGTCAGCAACTATCTTACCGTAAGAGACCAGAACGGAAAAGAATACGGATACCTCAATATCCCCTACTTCGAATCACAGAAAAAGCTTCAGGACGAGATATCGAATTTGCTGGTAGCCATCATCAACCTGAATGCATTCATCTTTATCATAGCAGGCATTATATCTCTCTTTATCGCCAGCAGAATCACCAGGTCATTCTCCCTCATTAGCGATCGTATGCGCGCCTTAAACCTGCAAACAGGAAATGAGCACATTATCTGGAAGAAGAATGACGAGATAGGAGAACTGGTGAAGGAGTACAACAAGATGGTGACACAGCTCGACCTGAGCGCTCAGAAACTGGCAAAGAGCGAACGTGAGGGCGCCTGGCGCGAAATGGCAAGGCAGGTAGCTCATGAAATCAAGAATCCGCTTACACCTATGAAGCTGAATCTTCAGTATCTGCAAATGGCCATTGAAAAAGACTCTCCGGATGTGAAAAATATTTCCGGATATGTAGCCGGTATTATTCTCAATCAGATAGAACACCTCTCACGGATAGCAAGCGACTTTTCGCAATTTGCAAATCTTGCCAATACACACATGCAGGACTTCGATCTGAATGATGCATTGGAAAGCGTGATTTCTTTGTACGCAACAAATGAAAAAATAGATATTCAATCCCGCTTAACCAAAGGACTCATTATTCATGCGGATAAGACTCAGATTAACCGTTTATTTACCAATCTGCTTCAAAATGCAGTGCAATCTGTTCCTGAATTCAGGGATATCAAAATAGAGATTGAAAGCAAAGTGGACGCACAGTTTGCCATTGTATCCATCAAAGACAACGGCATTGGGATATCAGCGGATATGGGTTCTGAAATATTTGTACCCAACTTCACTACCAAGTCTTCAGGTACCGGTCTTGGGCTTGCGATCTGCAAGGGGATTGTCGAAAAAATAAACGGGGATATCCGCTTCGAAACGAAGGTGGGTGAATGGACTATCTTTTACGTGAAGATTCCATTGGTCCAATAATTTTATAAGGAATTGTGGGTGGCCACGACCTGTACGTTTTAGTGCGGCAGGAAAATAAAATTGAGCAATTTGGACTGTGGTTTTGCCTTTTGCGGAAAAATCATCGCTATACAGTTCTATTATTCAGAATGCGGCTAAAGCCTGAGTAGATAGCCTTTCTTTTCAGTTGGCTAAAGCCAACGGTAAAAGATTCTAAGAAGTTTATTGCGGTTTGTCTTTTCCTAAGGCTGAATTTTCAAATTGTGTATTGTCTCTTCGCGCGACAACTGCTCGTTTTGCCCGAAGTAGTTTTGTGTTTAAAGTGATTCTGCTTTTTGTTATTACCGTTGGCTTTAGCCAACGCAATAAGAATTTAAGCCTTACGGCTTTAGCCACATAATTTATGAGACTAAAGTCTCAGGAGATAGTCTTTATTTACGGTTGGCTGAAGCCAACGGTAAAAGATTCTAAGAAGTTTATTGCGGTTTGTCTTTTCCTAAGTCGGAACTTGAAATTACGAATTAAGTGCCGCCCTTACCGAGTAAAATTGCCGGTTTAAATTATCGGGATTTATTGAACAAAAGTTTCCAACTACTAATTACCGTTGGCTTCAGCCAACAGAATAAGAATTTAGGTCTTACGGCTTTAGCCGCATTATTCTTGGTGAAATGCGGCTAAAGCCTTTGGAGAGTGACTTTAGTTCAGTTGGCTAAAGCCAACAGTAAAAAGTTATAAGAGGTTTGTTACGGTTTGTCTTTTCCTAAGTCGGAATTTTCAAATTGCATATTTTCTCTTCCCACCGGCAGCTGCTCTTCTTGCCTGAAGTGGTTTTGTGTTTAAAGTGATTCTGCTTTTTGTTATTATCGTTGGCTTTAGCCAACGGAGAAAGAATTTAAGTCGTACGGCTTTAGCCGCATTATGAGACTAAAGTCTCAGCCGTTTTTTTATTTGTCCTTGTCTTTCACCCATAAATAATAAGGTTGTCATTCCGCACCTGATGCGGAATCTCATCACCATACCCTCTGTCATTCTGTGCGCGACACAGAATCTCATCAGGATGATACACGAGATTGCGGATCGGCGTCCGCAAGGACAGGGCATTTTTTTATTTGTCCTTGTCTTTCACCCATCAATAATAAGGTTGTCATTCCGCACCTGATGCGGAATCTCATAAGGGCGCCATCCGAGATTGCGGATCGGCGTCCGCAAAGACCCGCCATTTTTTGTGGTGAGTACACACACGTAGTACTGGAGATAATCTTTCTTTTCAGTCAGCTAAAGCCAACGGTAAAAGGTTATAAGAGGTTTGTTGTGGTTTGTCTTTTCCTAAGGCTGAATTTTCAAATTGCGTATTGCCTCTTCCCGCCACCACTGCTCTTTTTGCCTGAAGTAATTTTATATTTAAAGTGAATCT
>JACFNA010000393.1 GCA_019455085.1 Chitinophagaceae bacterium | reverse complement strand
AATGCTGCCACATGATTCCGGATAATCTGTTCTGCAGAAAACCCGAACGGTATGGCATTGTCTTTCATATCGGACATTCCACCGATAATTAATCCTTTTAATCCTGATAATTTTCCTGATCTTTTAATAGCCATCATCATTCTGTCAATGTGGTACAGGTATTCATCCAGGTCTTCAATAAAAAGTATCTTATCCCGTGTGTCGACATCAGAAGCTGAGCCCAGCATGGAATAAAGGACAGACAGGTTCCCACCGGTTAAAATTCCGGTTGCTTCCCCATAGCGGTTAGCCTGATGAGAAGCAGCACTTATAGTAAAAGGTTTTCCGGATAAGACAGATTTAATTCCTGCCAACGCTTCGTTTCCGGCAGCCGGAAAATTAATTGCCATTGGTGCATGTAGAGTCGGAATTTTAAAATTGTACGTTATATGTGAATGAATAACTGTCAGATCACTAAACCCGATCAGCCATTTAGGAAAATTAACAAAACCTGTAAAGTCAAGTTGATCAATTAACCTGACTGTTCCGTAACCACCGCGGGCAAACAACACAGCACGAACAGCAGGGTCATCCAGTGAATTTTGAAAATCATTCAATCGTTGTTGATCACTTCCGGCAAACTGATGAAATGAAGCATACAGGTGTGCTCCTTCCTTCACGTGATATCCCCAGTCAGAGAGAATTTTTATTGCCGGTTGCATTTCTTCGCGGCTTACCTTTCGTGCAGGTGCAATCAGCGCAATGGTATCACCGGTTGACAGAGAAAGATTCATAACCCTTTTGCAGCTGCCAAGTTAATAAGATTAACCCAGCACCGGTAGATTGCTTTTACCCAAAAGAGAAACTCATATTTAAACTTAGCATCTTTGCATCGGACAGAAAATTAACAATATGGAATACAGAAATGAAAAAGACACAATGGGAGCCGTAGCAGTCCCAGCTCATGTTTATTGGGGAGCACAGACTCAGCGTTCAGTTGAAAATTTTAAAATAGCCCGTGAAATCAATAAAATGCCGGTTGAAATTATTCATGCATTTGCAATCCTGAAGAAGGCAGCTGCACGTGCAAATGCAGATGCCGGTGTGTTATCCAAAGAAAAGTGTGAACTGATTTCAACAGTTTGTGATGAAATTTTGGAAGGGAAGCTCGATGATCAGTTTCCGCTGGTTGTATGGCAGACCGGCAGCGGAACTCAAAGCAATATGAATGTCAATGAAGTGATTGCATACCGGGCTCATGTTATTCATGGCGGCAGATTGACGGATGAAAAGAA
>JACFNA010000392.1 GCA_019455085.1 Chitinophagaceae bacterium | reverse complement strand
TAGAGGAGTTGCTGCCACAAAACTGGAAAGTTGCCGTTTCTTACTAAAGGAAAATTTTGAACTAACAATGAGTGTATTGGTCGGGTGCTTACTGTACAACGGCAATATCAGCAGCATGGCGGTGAACTTACCGAAGTTGAGCAGTGCCTTAGTTGCTGTAAAATTCCGATTGATGAAGATCAAATGTCTTTGTGTTTTTCTTCTCATGTCGTTGAGCTAAGCTAATTAATGGGTAGTTTGAAGAAGATTCTTCGTCTTTTATGCGGTTTTTGCTAAACCGGATAGTATTTTTACGTACCCAATTCGGGATAATACTCACAAAACCTCTAAAAGTAAACTCGTATGAAAACATTATTAATCATCAGCAGTGTTATCCTAATATCCTTCCAAACCACGAGAATATTCACCGAATATTTATCCGGTTCTGGTAATGAAATAACCTTTATCAATAATACACACAGACTAAGCCCGGCAACGACGGCATACGACCTGAAAGCCGCAGAATCAAACAATCTTAATAACATTATTACAGCGGATAACACGACTGAAGAAAATGCTCAGCCTGAGGTCAAAACAATCACCCGGTCAACTGCTTCGCTTACCAAAAATCAAAAGAACAGTGCATTTCACCATGCTATTATAGAATCAGGTAATTACATCATGCTAAGCTCTCTGCACTTTAACTTTAATCAGTTTGAAGATGTTAATACCGAAGAATTCAACATCATCATGGATTTTGCCAACCTGCTCATCTTTAATGATACTTTAAAAGTGAGCGTGGCCGGATTTACCGACAACACAGGAGACCCTGCCTATAATGAATATCTCTCTTACCGCAGAGCACAAAACGTAAAAGACTATTTCCTGGAACTCGGGGTAAACGATAAGCAGATAATTGTTTCTGCCAATGGTATAGACAATCCGATAGCCAGCAACGCTACAAGAGAAGGAAGAGCGGCTAACAGAAGAGTGGAGATGCTACTGATAAAATAGGAATAGCCCCCTGTTGCCGAAATCTATAATTCGAAAATATAACGACCTGGTTGGTAATGTGTGATAAGATTACAGAATTGCATGAACACGCTTACCCCGATTAGCAGTTGGTTTCGAAAATAAAAATATACGATGTAGAATACAGAAGAATACCGGCCTAAGGTGACATACTATAAATAATTTGAAAATGGGGAAATGGGAGAGTGTGAGAGTGTGAGAAATGTGAGAGTGTGAGAAATGTGAGAGTGTGAGAAATGTGAGAAATGTGAGGAATTTGAAAATGGCGTTCG
>JACFNA010000102.1 GCA_019455085.1 Chitinophagaceae bacterium | reverse complement strand
GCATCGTAAGTATAAATGGCAATTGGTCTTATGCCTTCGGCATCCGGTGTGATGTCCACCGCACGCAGTCGGTTTTCTTCGTCCCATAGGTTAGTACGCAGTTTCTCAACTACATCGGATTCTCCTGTTTTTTGGGTAATAGCAGTCAGGTTCCCGTTGGCATCGTAATCATAAGTTTTGGTTTTTACATCGTTGCCTGTGCTGGTTGCTTCCGGTTTGTCAATGATTTGCCTTACTGCATGCGGTTGGGTATAAGAATAACCTGCTACATTGAATTCAGCTGCATTGTACTTCTCGTATGTAAGATCATAAGTCGTCTGATGGGCTTTCGTCCAGTTGGTATTGTCCGGTGAAGTTTCATGTACCTGTGTTTTACCGAGGATATTGTGCATATTGTCATAATCCATCGCAAGGCTATATTTCTGGTGTTCATAGCCGTTATCCGTTGAATTTCTGCCTGTGAAGATTGCATTTGCAGTTGTTAATCGGTTCAAATCATCGTATCCGTATTCATACAATACGCTTCCGCCTATCTGTCCAGTGGTAGGCAGAGCCGCTGTGTTTTCTACACTCAGCACATTGGAAAGTATATCATACGAATAATTGTTATTGATAAAGGTGCGGTTTACCGAAGAGCCATAAGTTGTATTGGACTTCGCAGTCATGTTTTGCAGTCTTCTTCTTTCAGCTTCATAGCTGTACTCGGTTTCGGTACCGTTGCCGTAGCGCAGATAGGTTCTTTGTCCAAATTTATCATAACCCAACTGGCTGATAATGTCCTCGTTCTGTTGTTCCTGTTTCTTGCTCGTAATCGCATGCAGTTCTCCGCCGCGGTTATAGAAATACGAAACCTCTTCTTCGTCAGGATAAATAATTTTCTTCACCCGGTTCCATGTATCGTATTCCCATTCGGTCTTGAACCAGTACGCCTTATCGCCCGGCACGGCTACCGAGCGCAGGTTGTAGCGCACTTCGCCCAATCGTCCGTATTTGAACTGCTGTACACCCGTGGCATCTATCTGGTACCAGAGCCTACCCACAGAAAAGTCATCCGCAGCGGAAGCATCCTGGGCTTCGCCGTAGAAGAAATGTACATTGTTATGCGGATATTTCGGATACACGATGCTGTCTAAACGGTTAAAGGTATAAAAATATTCTATCTTTTCCGCATTGTTTTCCGCCAAAAGGTTGGCTGTTTCCTTAGCTATCAGGTTGCTGGCATTGTCGTAGGTGAATTTGGTGATCCCGTTGTCCGGATGGCGGAGTTCGGTTCGTCTTCCTGCCATGTCATAAAAACTTTCGGTGATATTGCCGTCTGTATCTTCGACTTTCATGAGTTCGCTCAGCGCATTGTAAGTAAATTCGGTGGTAATTGTTCCGGCATCGTTGGAATCTTCCACCACCTTAGTGGTTCTGCCCCGCACATCGGTAAAGCTGTGTTTGGTCTGGCTGAGTTCATTGACTACCGTGGTTTTGAACAGCCCGGCTTCTATGCTGTAGGAAGTCAGCATTTCAGCGGTTTCGCCCGGAAGTTTGGTCTTCAAAACCCGGTCTAAGGCATCGTAAGTCGCTTCGGTATAGAAATTTTCGCCTGTTTCATAAGCTGTGGCATTGTAAGAAAGTGCCGCCGTGTTGAAAGGATTGGACACATTGTAATCTTCCAGAATTGGATACCATGTTTTTACCGCCCTGCCAAAGGCATCGGTTTCTACTTTGCCGTTGACAAGCCATTTCCTTGTATCTCTGGCATCAATGACCGTTTTGGTAATATCACCATTGTGGTTGGTCACCGCTGTTTTGATGGAAGTACTTTTCTTTACCTGTACCGGTTTGCCTAAACCATCAATCAGGGTAATGGTATAAATCTCGTTTTCGGTCAGCGGTGTTTCCGGGCTGTTTCTGAATTCCGGGTCGAAGTGCCGGGTGACGGCATGGTGCTTCTTGGTGGTCTGCGGGTTGTCAAAATCCGTGGATGCTGCAAAACTGCCGGAAGCATCGATCACATAATCCGTAAATTCAATATTGGCAACCCTGCTTGCCACGGTGGGTTCGCCCTCGTATTCAAAACGGATGGTCCATGCAGGGTCTCCGGTGGTCAGTCCTTCCACAAAGAGTTCATAGGGTCCGGTGATCTCCACCACACGCCCTCGGTCGTCAATGCGGGTACGCATCGGTTTGTAATTCATGTCCTCGGTATAGACCAATGCACCGAATCGGTAATCATAGGTATTTTGGGAACTGTAGCCAAATGCATCCTCTATTTTTACCGGATAGGTATGCAGTTGGTTGTCATAAGTATATTCGTAATAGAAAGGGTTGTCGTTTTCGTCTTTGCTTTCTTCATGGGTTACTTTTTCAATATTGCCGTAATCGTCATAATCAAAGGAAACGCTTGCTGTTTCTGAACCTGTAAGTCGGGTTTTGACCGAAGTGAGATTGGCGGTACCGCCTGAGAAATCATAAGCTGCTTCCCTTTGACGCGTTGAGCCGTCAGCTCCTATAACTCTTATTGTCAAAGGATAACCTTTAAAATAAGGCGTATCATAACCAGAGGTTTGATAATTGATATAACTCGTTACCACATCATTTCCGCCTTCGCCGTTGTCCATGAATTGGGTAATATTGCCGTAAGCGTCAAAGGCCTGAATCTCAGTAAAGGTGGTTTTCAGTCCGCCGCCGCCTTCGGTAAATTTCTTTGTGGTTTTGATTGGAGAAACAAAGAGGCTGGCTTTGTCAACCTCCGTATTAAAATCAGCAGACCCAAAAACATAATCTGAGGGTTTTATCACATTGGCAGGATTGGTATTTCCTCTTGCCATGATGGCATAGGTCGTTTCGGTCGATGTCCAGAGTACATCGTTTTTGTCGTAAAGGCTTTCTTTTTTTACCGCTCCTTTCAGGTAATAACTGTTGGTATGGAATTCCTGCAAAGAGTAACGGTACACTTCATCGCTGTTTTTTACATCCAACTGGTTCACTCTTACTTTTTCGTAGCCCATGAATTCTCTTTCCCGGCGGTCGTGTCTCGGATTCTCATATTCTGCCGAAGTTCGTGCGACATCTGGAGTAAATGCGTTGTCCGCAGTGAAGCCGTCATAGACTTCTATATGGGTCATTTTCCATTTGGCATTCGGCATTTCGTAGGAATTCTGTTCTCGTTCATAGTCGATTTCCCAATGTCCGCCCAGCGGCAGGTTTACTCTTTTCAAAAGATGGGTTTTGCCAGTTTTATTGAGGCGGACTTTGAGGTCGCCGTCGTTACCGTCAGACGGCGTATAAAGAATATCGGCATAACCGTCGCCGTTGATGTCTGTAATGGTATGCTCAACCCGGTCTATGGAGTGGTTTGCACCCGCGCTGATCGAAGTGGTAATTTTTGCGAAAAGAACAGTAAAACCATAGGTAAATGCAACGTTTGCCCCTTCTGCAGTACTCCGGTTAAATTGCACCATGCCGTTTTGAATTTGTTTTTGTGCCCCAAACCCGGTTCCGTTATTTAGCCTGTAATAGATTGTTGAATTCCCACCGGGGTTCTCTACCATATCGGGCAAACCGTCACCGTTTAAATCCACAAAATTCTGAAGCGTCCAGGACTTTGAGGCAGAAGCGGTAATGCCACCCCCCCAACTGTTGTTCAGTATGCTGAAATTGATTCCCCCGCTGTAGGTTTTGCTTTCAGACTCAAGTGCAGAAGGCGCAAGTGTCCATTGCTGACCCTGACTGAATCCATATCCTAAATTAAGCTGTACCGTCATTGGAGAATTTTCAAGGTTCACTCTGTCGGGTAAACCGTCGCCGTTCATATCTATCCAAAGAAGTTTCTCTTTATTAGTGCCATTACTGCTGTTTCCACTTAAAGAGGCTGAGGAATTGGGCTCTGGAAATGTTTTGGCATCAACCAAAGGTAAACTGGAACCATACATACCTATGGAATGAAGGACAGTAGATTCGCCACTCTGTGAATCCGAAAAAAGAAAGGTACCTGCAACTGATGACCCTGAGGTTTCACTCTCACTGCTTGTGGTCAGTCCAAAACCGTGATTGATGACATCTGAAGGGTTTAATTTTCCGGTTGGGGTTGTATATTGTATTCTGTCCTCAGTTAAAACATCGGGATAGCGGTCACCGTTCATATCCATAAACTGATTGACCGAATAATTATTGCTGCCACTCCATGACCCTCCAATCGGTCCCAATCCCGCAACATCAGAATCTCCTTTGCTACGGCTTACAATATCCACTCCCGGAACGACCTGAGGTTCAATGTCAAAGTTTACAAGCATAGCCTCAATATTGTTCAGCCCCATCCGTGAGCTGCAGAATCCATCCTCATCCACATAAATATCATTGTCGTAACCATCAAAAGCGTCTATGTATATTTCGTTTTCTGCGATTTCTTTCATAGAATGAGCGGCCATGATAATGAATGGTTCATCCGAAGGTGTTTTGATACCCATTCCGGCTATTATATCATCAACACACTGATCGTATTCCGGGTCATCGGGATCCGGACAATCGCTGAACGGATCTTCGGTCGGTACATTTTCCTCGTCAAAATCAGGTTGTTTCAAAAGTGTTTCATTTATACCTCCTGTAAGTCCTTCGCTTCTGTATGCGAATTGTCCCCAGTTTCTGTAGCCCGGACCAAAAATGTCGTTCCCATCTTTGGCGTAAATATCTTTTGATGTACCTTTTAATTGATATTCATTGTTTGCATTAAGTTGTCTTATTTCGGCAATAAATTCATGCCCTCTTTCAAAAAATTTATTATCTGTATAGAATTCAACATATATCGGCGAAGTAAGATAGGTTGCCGGGATGTTTATATTATTTGGAATTAAGGAAGATACTCCATATGTTACTTTAAAAAGTGGTATAAATGGATTTTGAACAGTAATAGATGGATTATTATAAGTGACTGTCAGATTATATAATTTTCGTTTCGAATTATTCTTCACAACCAAATTAATTTTTCTTCCCTTGTTTGATAAAACCTCTTCCAGTTGACTCTGAGTTAGATCGTTTATTTGTAGTGTGGACGGTATGTTGTGGGTAAGTCTAATGCTTTTTAATACATCTATCCCTGTTATCCTTGAAAAGACCTGTTTCAGTTTTTTATTATAGATTCCGTATTCCACAACACAGTGGAAAGGATTATCCTCATTGTTATCTATGATAACTCTTGGTTTCCAGTTGATTGATTTCCAATCGACATTGGAGGTGGAAATGACCTTGAAATAAAATATCCGGTTGGACGGAAGCGTAAATTCGTTTGAAATGATGGAAGTTGGTATTATGGTTGTAGTACCGGAATTGGTGTGTGTATAGGTTTGAGAATATAGATTGCTGTGAAAAACATATTCTCCTTCCGAATTGATTGTCCCGCTTTCAATAATGAATGTAAGGTCGTCGCTGTAATCAAATTGCCCGATTGTAACAGGATCCCAATTGATCTTAATATTGGTATTGGCAGGGACGTTGATTCCGGCTCTTTCGGAAAGAATAAATCCTTCTTTCGCAGCAGATGAGTAATAAGGAAATCCATTTGCATCAATTTGATCGCCCAAATCGATAGTTCCACCAACTGTGCCTGAAATGCTCGTAATTTTAGGATTCCATTCCACCCTGTCAAAGCTGCCCTCATTTTTGGATTTTACTCTGAAATAAATTCGTTGTCCCTTTTTTATGCCGTTGAGCACTTGTGCCGGAATTGTAATATATTGTCCAAAAGTTATTTCATCGTTTTCTTCATTGTAACTTGGTTTGAGTATATTGGAATCTTCAAAAACAAGTTCCGAATTAGTGGAGTTGTTGGAATCATTTCCTTTTTCAATCCGGATGGTGACACCATCATAATCCTTTTTGTATTCATCATTCTCCTCAGGTTCAACCAATGGCATGAGTGTAACTACTGAAGATTCTATCCTGTAACTCCCATCCCTTGGTGCTGTCCAGACTTTAACCACATCATGCAATGGGTTTTCATTTCTCATATTTGCCTCCTCGTCTATCGGTTGTATATCTCCCTGAACATTTCCGTTAACTGAGCCGGCTTCAATAAAGTTGGGAGAGGCGCTACTGGATCCGTAGAAATATCTTATATCATTATCCGGATTTGCTAACTGGTTGGAGTTGAATACTACTCTACCGTTTTTCACAACATCTACTAAACCGTCACCATTTACATCAGAGAAGTAAACTTTCTGTACACTCTTTGATTTATTACGGGTGTGCCCCAAAAACACGCCAAAGTTTGCTTCAACGCCAACACTCGTGCTGCTGCTGGTGGATCTGGAAAAGTCAGAAAGGGAAGTGATCGGAATTTTTTGCCCGAACCCGCTACCTGTATTGGGTCTGTATGAAATACTGCTTCCCTGTTTAATAACTTTGTCCGGTAATCCGTCTCCGTTTATATCCACAAAAGAAACCAAACCTGAGTTTTGAGATATCCCATAGCCAAAATTCACACCGGCAGCGGCCATTTTTGAGAATACATTGAAACCCAAACCGAAATTAACTGCTACTCCGCCGTTAAACCCGTATCCTTTTGATGCGCCCAATATACTTGCCTCATCAGTAAATTCAGGAGTAACATTGGATAAGATCAAACCTCCATTCAATCCGTCATAACCTCCCGTCCAGTCTTCTGTAGTATTGGAAATGAGCCCAACATCGCTAACTTCATCAAAATAATCCATGGTATTGGAATAAAACAGCTGGTCATTGGCATCGTATTCCGATATTTTGATCAGTTGTTTTTTGGAGAATGCTTTTGTTTCATAATCAAAACGATAGGAACGGATTTTTTCGGGATTCAAGCCGTCTGTCAATTCGATTTTGATTTCATTGAGCAGCTTGGAGGTGGACTGCACTAATCCCAGCCGGGCATTGGTTTGGATATCTATCCGGTCAGAGGAGTTTGGGATTGGAGAATCCAATTCAAAACTTACTTTATAGTATTGCGGTGTCTGTTGGTCTGTGTGTCGTGTATAGCTAATCTCTTTGGGATAAAACTCATGTCCGTATTGTCCGTCGCCTTTGTCATAAGAATATTGCACATAGTTTCCGTTGGTGTCTTCGGTCCGGTAAAGTGCCCAGTGTGCGATATTACCATCTGATGTTTTGATAACTGCGTTGTTTACAATTCCCAAACCGGTATATCCGCCGTAAAAACTCTTGTTCCCCATTTTGTCGGTTACTTCCCACCAATAGTTGGTCGGATTGCTGCCGTGGCGAATAACTTTCGCG
The DNA here is from genome assembly GCA_019455085.1 of Chitinophagaceae bacterium. GTDB lineage: Bacteria > Bacteroidota > Bacteroidia > Chitinophagales > Chitinophagaceae > Ginsengibacter. Next base: position 3,686 of record JACFNA010000102.1, on the reverse strand, counting down.
TAACCGCCTTCAATTCTTGGATAGAATTGCCTTTCAGAAGTTCTTGAAATATTGTCGGTACGATGCGGGTTGGTGTATTCGCCTCCCGAACTCAAGGTCAGCATGGAACCGGCCAATGAATATATCTCGGTTTCTTTGGTGGTATCATACCTCGGTACGCCCCATCGGGTGTCAATACTTACGGAGGGCAAGGACAAATCCCAGCCGATGCCCATCCAGCCGTTGCCGCCTTCTGAGTTGTAATTGACCGAAAGTGAAGGCTGCATTCCTGCGCGGCCTGCCGGAAGTTTGATTGGAAAACTCGTATTAGCCGTTCCCATATTGTTGGGCGTGGGTGGAGCGATGCTCACCACGCCTGCCGCAGGATCAGCGGCTTTGATATCTTTGATGCTGGTCGGCGTAAAACTGCCTGTTTCGGGGGATTCAGGTACTTTAATGATGCCGTTGACAAAGTCTGTAAAGTGAGTGGTTTTAGAAACTATAATCTTCTTATCCAAAAGCACTGTATCCCGTTCCAATGCAATCCATTTTCTCTGCTGATTATCAAAATAAAAAGTTTTGATATCCTGCGGTTTATAACCTGCCGGAATTTTGGTTTCATCATACGGTATTTCCAATGTCGCCGGACTGTTGATAAAATGTTCTCCGTGGGGCAACAACCTGAATCCTGAATACTTGGCTGTCACATTAACCATTTCGGGCGACAGTGCGGATACATCCTGAAACCGTAAAGCGGAAAGATAAAATGTCTGGTCTTTTTCCATGCTTGCCGCCGGGACATTCAGGGTAGCACCAAAGTCGGAAATTGTGTTTTCTGACCAGGCTGTAAAATATGCCGAAGCGGTTTTATTCTGGGTTTCAGGCAGGGTAATCTTGTCTGGAGATTCCTCTGTTTCTTCAGATACCGGAAAATGGTAATCCTGACCTGCTGCGCTTATCACAATTTCTGTTTCTGCATTTTCCACAATTGCTTCAAAAACGCCGTCTCTCAGCCCGATTTCTTTTCCGTTAATCATTACGCTTTGAAGGGATTTGTCGACAAATCCGGAAAGATAAACACTGCCGTTGTATGATTTTAATTGTGTCTGATTGAGCGTAATGCTTTGTTCTTCAATAATTAAATCTGAAACTTCAAACCGGATATTTTTGACCATATAGGCATAAGCGGCTGACGGCAGTGTGGAAAAACGGACAAAGTTTATTCCTTCAATTAATTCATCGGGATTAATTCTTTCTTTATGCGTAATCCAGTTTTTTGACCTTTTCACCAAATATCCGCCTCGGGAAAAGTTGTCATTCAACGCTATCGAAGCTCCAGATGCATCCGCCAATCCATACAATTCATAAACCAAATAAATTTCTTTTTTATCATCCAGAGCTGCCTCCAATAAAACGGTGAAAGTATTGTCTCCAGGGTCATCTATCGGGAACTCTTCACTCTTGCCGATAATGCCCTGTAGATTTTCCGAAAAGCCGTGATTCAGTTCTTTTGACCCGTCGGATGGCGCAGACACTGTCTGCCGACCGGCCTGAATGGAAATTTCGGGCAGTGAAAGTTGCTTCGCAGTTGGGTTTTCAACTTTAAAAATTGGGGATGATTCAGAAATAACTTCTACTTTTTCAAATGGTGGTGCCGGTTCTTTATTCAAACGACTCTGAATATTGGGCTTGTCTTTTTCAGGCAGGTATTGAGTCTCGTCAAACAACTGTGTCAACATGGCTATTTCATCATTTTTGCGATTCTCATTGTAACAGGAATAAGCGAAAAGGACAGCCGCAAGTCCCAAAAATACTACCGCTCTTTTTTGCTTTTTTACAGGGTTTAATAGAGATTGTTTTTTCATGATAAAGACTTTAGACTATTGAATGATTATTTTTTTGCTGTATTTTCTGTCTTTGGTCACAATTGAGACAAGATAAGAACCGGATTTGAAAATCCTGTGATTCCATTTGTAATCAGAGATTTCCTTCAGTTCTTCATTATGAATCAATCTGCTCGACATATCATAAATCTGAATTTGCACATCCTGTTTTTCAAGCAAATTAATAGCAACTGTAAATTCCTGATTGGAACGGGTAGGGTTGGGGTAAATGCGGATATCGGCTGTGGCAAAATCGCCTGTCGGCAGTTCTTTTTGCGATTCTTTTTCAATCATCCCTTCTGAAATCACGACATCGGTTTCTGCTTCTGCCGTACAACCCATCGGATTGGTCAGCACAACTTTGTAATGTCCGGGTTTATCGGTGTTCAGAACAGCACCGGAAGAGAAGAATATATCTTCTCTGAACCATTCGTAGGTGATGTTTTGGGCGGTTACATGTTCGGAAGCATCGATTGTCACATCCGGATTTAAGACATATTCATCTTCGAGACCGACGTACATGCCGGCAGTAGGAGACACCTCAAATTCAACGATTCTGATGACATTGGTTGAATCTGTCACTTTTGCGGTGTACCATCCATTGGACAGATTGGTGAATGTAACGGTGCGAGTAGGCCAGTCGGTTTGTGAATCGACCAGAAGGTCATTCTCGTCAAAGATTTCTATATCAAAATCCGGTTCTCCGAATTTTATGTTTACATCTATATCTCCTTCCTCGTCTTCGCATTCCATTTCATGGAGATGCACATTTACTATTAGTTTCGGCGCTATGGCAAATGTAAACTGATCGAACCCGCTGTTGTCTTCATCCCATTTCTGATTGTAATAAACAATGTGATCTCCTTCAATCGCATGATGTTTGTAAGCTTCCACCTGATTGAAATCAAAATCTCCTTCCTGTTGTTCGTCTGCACTTCGGTTAATCAATATCCAAACAGAATAATCATCCCATTGTTCCTGTGGTAAATCGGTGTGAATTTTATCAAATAAATGAGCAGCGTTGTACCTAAATTCCGTGGTTATGGTGTCTGAATTTTCTCCATAAGGCTGAACTAACCACACGCGATTGATTGGGTTGGAAGCTGTATAATCAACCTCATCTATAAAGTCCTCTTTTCCATTGTCACCAATGAAAATATAATGGTCGTTGTCTAATTCCGAAATATTCTCTTCATTGGTTTCTTCCAGTTCCCCCGCGTTCAAAATAAGTTCGTCATTTTCGGTATGGCTGCTTTTGCCTTGTTTCTGGTAAAGTCCTGAAACATCATCCCTGCCGATGGCAAAAATCCGGTTGCCGAATACAATGTTATTGTCAGCCTTCCATATTTCATCATAATCTGAATTATAATACCCCACATCTTTGGTGAGTGTGATGCCGTATTTAATGGCTAAATAACTCTCTATTCGCTGTCGTTCTTCTTTGCTCAGTGCTTTTCTGTACATAAGAAATTCAGGAATGGAACCCGAGAAACCGCTGGCTGTCGGATTGGCTTTTCCGATATAGACTGTACTTTCTCCGCCCGTTCCCATGGCGTTATTTATATAATTAGAATTGAAATCGAACCAGTTTAAGGTATTGATAAGCGCATTGGGAATTTCCTGTTCTTCTTCCGGGTAACCCAGCAAGAAGTTTTCTTTATCCAGTTTTTGGGTTGTATATGAAAATCGTTTTTCATTGGTTCCGTTGCCGTCATAACCGCCTGAAGTCCATTCCGAATGAATCAGCGACAAATTTGCTTCGGCTGGATAGGTGTAAACCATAAAAATCGTTGCCACTTTCATATCTTCCACCGAATAAGGAAA
>JACFNA010000101.1 GCA_019455085.1 Chitinophagaceae bacterium | reverse complement strand
TTGCATTTTCAGGATTATGGAAGCTTTTTATGTTTTTTTACGAAAGAAAACCCGAACTCCATAAGGCATTTGCTATTTCTATTCTCTTTTTTCCATCAGTGGTTTTTTGGAGTTCCGGACTAATGAAAGACTCTCTTATGATTGGAGCGCTTGGATGGTTTACCTACTCCCTGGACCAGTTCTTCGGCGGGAAAAACTTAGTAAAAAATTTTCTTATTCTATCGCTCGCTGCATACATGATGATTTCTGTAAAAGTGTACATCTTTCTTGCTTATGTACCTCTACTCTTCCTCTTTATTTTATTTGAAAAGCTGAAGGCGATCAAAGCAGTACTCTTGCGAGTGTTCCTGGTTCTGGTTGTCATTGTAATTTCTATTTTTTCATTTCTCTATGCTTACTCCAGTTTCGAGAAAGAATTAGGGACCTATGCTCTTGAGAATGTAACCTCCAGTATGGAAAAACTAAATACGACTCTGGCATCAATGACTGCAGAGCAGGGCGCAGAATCCAATTTCAACCTGGGCGCTCAATTCGAAGGTACTCCGCAAAGTTTGATCAAAGTAGCTCCTTTCGCCATAGTGGCCTCATTTTTCAGGCCTTTTATATGGGAAGCAAGCAAGGTCTCTCAATTATTATCTGCCCTGGAATCCCTTGCCCTTATGCTTATTACCCTTTTCCTATTTGTCAGGTTAGGCCCATTCAGAATGGTCAGATTTTACCTGTCAGACCCTATGATATTTTTTTGCCTGACTTTTGCACTTGTATTTGGGGTTTTTATCGGTGCTACTACGGTAAACTTTGGAACGCTTGTGCGATACAAAATCCCCTGCCTGCCATTTTACGCAATCGCCCTGGCACTGCTTTACCACAAGTATAATACCCGCCAATACAGGAAAAAAAGTAACAACGAAAGCGCTTCAGCCTCTCTAAATTGACAAACGCAAGGTTCCGGACCAAAATCGAATAAACTCCTCTACTCAGTTGTACGTAATCCATCCCAACCAGTAAATTTTAGAGTAGGTAATCAAAAGAATCTACTAATTTTGCAAACTAAAAGACTAAATTTGGCTGTCAGGGAAAGTCACATCCACCCACAAAGATGCTGTCTTACAGGCTTTTCCAACAATAGAGACAGGAAAATTACGTTTAATTAAATGATAATATATTTATAATCGTTATCACGCATTGACGTACTGAAAGTAATCTGAAAAAAATGTCGGACAGAAATTCAGAAAATATCAAAGTAGCCGTTATTGAAAATGCATTGCTCTCTTCCTATACCGCCAGAGAAGGGCTTATGAAGGAATTGGTAGCGCTAAACTTTGATGTGCACATTCTCACCAATGCAGTTGAAAATATTGAAAAAGTGGAGAGAATGGGCGTAAAAGTGGTCAATATCGGGTCTGCTAATTACAACCCTCTGGACATATCCGGATACATTTTCAGACTCACCAAAAATCTTATCAGAATCAAACCTGACATTTGCCTTACATTCAGCATCAGACCTACAATCTGGGGAAACCTTATTGCAAGATTTCTAAAAATACCCGTAATCACAAACATCACCGGCACTGGCCCTTTATTTCAAAGTAAATCCAATGCTTACAAAATCATCAGAAAGGTATATCCAATTGCACTCCGAAAAACTAAAATTGTTTTCTTCCAGAATACAGATGATCGAAATGAATTTATAAAGAGAGGATATGTCATAAACGCGCAAACGAGAATGATACCGGGTTCGGGGGTGGATCATCAGAAATTTAAGCCCATCTATTTAGAAAAAAATCCAAATAGCCCATTCACTTTCCTATATATCGGAAGGCTTTTAAAAGACAAAGGAGTCCCTGAATTTGTGGAAGCTTCCAGACTCACTAAAGAAAAATTCCCAAATGTAAAATTCAGGATAGTAGGCCCCGTTTGGAAACAAAATATGAAGTCTAACACAATCTCTGAAACCCAGTTAAACGAATGGATTAGGGAAGGACTTATAGATTATGCAGGCGAAACAACGGACGTCAGGGATGAGATTGCCGCATGCGACTGTCTTGTATTACCATCACACAGAGAGGGTATGTCAAACGTACTTCTCGAAGCGGCCTCAATGGAGAAGCCAACCATTGCCTCAGACGTGCCCGGTTGCAGGGAAATAATTGAAGATGGAATCACAGGCCTTCTTTGTGAAGTACAAAATCCGCTTAACCTTGCTGTCAAAATGCAAGACATGATAGGCTTCAGTTGTACAGAAAGAGAAGAAATGGGCCAACGTGCCAGAAAGAAAGTTATCCGTGAATTTGACAAACGAATAGTAATTGACAACTATATCAGAGAGATAGAAAACCAACTCAACCTTGAACTCCCTCCTGTTACTGTAATTCAGGAGGAACTAGCTCCCGTAGAAAATTTATAATCCAAAACGGATATAGACATTTTCCATTTACTTTGCATAAACACTCACTCCCTATGTGTGGTATTGCAGGCTCCGTAAACTATTTCTTCCCTGAAAAAAACATCTTTTCACAATTAATACACAGAGGGCCGGATGAACAAGGCAGCTTTCAACACAATAACATTAATTTTTACCACTTTCGCCTGTCTATTCTCGACATTGCCTCCGGAAAGCAACCAATGCACCTGGATGACAAATATACAATAGTGTACAATGGTGAAATCTTTAACCATACTGAAATAAGGCGGGAACAACATCTTACTGGTTCTACTAATTCAGATACGGAAACCCTTCTTCTGCTATATCACAAACTAGGAAAAGAGTTTCTCCATCTGCTGGACGGGATGTTTGTATTTGCGATATACGATAAAACAAAAAACAAAATATTTATTGCAAGAGACCGTGCAGGAGTGAAGCCTCTCTATTATTTTTACGACGGAGAAAAATTCATTTTCGCAAGTGAATTAAATGCACTCAACGAGGTGTTACCTCTCGAAATATGCCCTGAACATTTCTACCAATATCTACGATTCGGCACCTTTTACAAAAGGAATACACCCTACAAAAATGTAAGAGAACTCTATGCAGGTTCATTCCTCGAAATCGACTGCCAGTCTCTCGAAGTAAAAGAAACAAAATGGTGGGATGTCCACCGTTTTTACAACCATAAATGCAACGATTCGTTTGAAGAAAGCCTTTCCAGAACTGATGCTATTTTGCACAATGCTGTAAAAAGAAGGCTGGAGTCAAGCGAACTTGAAGTGGGCGCCTTCCTGAGTGGAGGAATAGATAGTGGACTTGTTACCTCTATTGCCCATCAATACAATCCCGGAATTAAAACATTCACTATCTCTTTCGATGGCGCATACGATGAATCCCTGTTGGCAAGACAGGTCGCAGAAAAATACCAGACAAAGCACCACGAGATAAAGATATCCTTCGACAATCTGCAAAATGATGTAGAAAAGATTTTATCAAACTACGGTGAGCCGTTTTTCGATAGTTCCGCCATACCTTCCTTCTATGTAAGCAAGGCGGCAAAAGAACATGTATCTGTAATTCTGAATGGGGATGGTGCTGACGAACTCTTCGGAGGATACAGAAGATATGTTCCCTTTGCACAGTACGATTTCTTTACTTCCAGTGCGCTGGTAAGAAGGCTTTCAGGCATCCTGAAGTACATTTTGCCACAAAGCAACGAGAAAAAATCAACCTATAATTACTTTTATAGGTTGCTCTCTTTCGCCTCACTGAAGGGGTCAGAAGTTTATCTGTCTGCAGGTGTAGATATTTTTGAGGGGTACTCCAAATTCTTCCGTCAACCCGAAAAGGATTATTTATCTGAATATTTTGAAGACTTTAATCGTGTCAACCAAAGCAAACTCAGAGGCATAGATAAGATAATGAATCTTGATTTCGAGATTAATCTGTTCAACGACATGCTTGTGAAAATGGACATTGCCACGATGGCCAACTCGCAGGAAGGCAGAAGCCCGTTCCTATGTAAAGAATTTTTGGAATACATACCTACCCTGCCCGGCGAATACAAAATCCGCGGTAAGAAAACCAAAGTACTATTGAGAACACTGGCAGAAAAATACCTGCCACCAGCACTCATCCACCAACCCAAAAGGGGATTTGAAATTCCACTCAAGAAATGGGTAAATCATGAATTAAACGACATCATCAGGAGTTACCTTACTTCTGCAGGCGCGTTATACGAGAACTTTATAGAAGCACAATTTGTTTCCCAACTCCTGGAAAAAAAGACTTCAGTCCCTGAAGAAAAGCGTGCAAAAATGATTTGGACACTGTTCTCCATGGAAGTCTGGTATAGGAAGATACACTTGAATGCCTGATTGCAAGAGCTTTATTCCACTATTTCCATTTCATTTGACCTTCGACCGGAGCTTAACGGAATGCGAAATCGATCAAATAAAAGAAGACTGATTTATCCCCAATAGGTACTGACCCGCTTTTTCTCCCAATAGTAACTTCTTTAACATTGATATTGAAACAGAATCGATTAGTTCTAACTATTAACTACTAAATTTGCAACAATCTTTCTGAATCGGATATGATATTGATAGGTTATTCCGGGCACGGTTATGTAGCGGCTGGAATTTTGCAGAAAATGGGCAAAAAACCTATCGCTTACTGTGACTCTGAAAAGAAGGAGTACAACCCCTTTTCTCTCGAGTATCTTGGTAGCGAGAGAGATTCTGCCGTATCAGCACAAATACCCGACAAAGGTTTTTTCGTTTCCATTGGTGACAATGGCATTCGCAAAAAAGTGATTGAAGCACTCGAAAAACAAGGGAAAACACCGCTGACAATTATTCATCCTGATACATCGATTGATCCATCGGCATTCATTGATAACTCAGGAGTAATGATATCGGCTGGCGTACGAATTAACCCTCTTGCTCAAATCGGCAAAGGGGCAGTCCTTAATACAGGATGTATTGTCGAGCACGAGTGTATTATTGGGGATTATGCCCACATCGGACCGGGCACCATCCTTTGCGGGAATGTGAAAGTTGGGGAGGGTACATTTGTGGGAGCAGGATCGGTGGTTCGTCAAAATATTACAATTGGCAATAACGTTTTAATCGGCGCCGGTGCAGTAGTCGTAAAAAATGTCCCCGACAACTGTACAATGATTGGGAATCCGGCAAGGGATATGAATAAAGGATAAATATGCAAATGAAAGTTCTGGTTACCGGCGGTGCAGGATATATTGGATCCGTCCTCGTAAGACAACTGCTTGAAAAAGGTTATAGCGTAAGAGCCCTTGATAGCCTGAAATTTGGAGGGGAAGCTTTATATGATGTAATGCTTAATCCCCACTTTGAATTTCAGAAGGGCGATGTAAGAAATACAACCGACGTAGAAAAAGCGCTCCAGGGGGTAGATAGTATCGTCCACCTGGCTGCAATTGTGGGCGATCCGGCGTGCAAGAAATTCTCAGAAGAGGCAGAAGAAACTAACTGGGAGGGAAGCAAAGCACTATTCGAAGCTGCTGAAAAAGCCGGAGTAAAAAGATTTGTATTTGCCAGCACCTGCAGCAATTATGGCAAGATGTCGGACCCAAATGAGTTCGTAAAGGAAGACTCTCCGCTTAACCCTGTTTCTTTATATGCAAGGCTTAAGGTGAAGTTTGAAAATTATCTGACTGAACAAAGAAAAGACAGCCACATTTGCAGTACCGCCTTACGGTTTAGTACCGTGTACGGATTTTCTCCAAGAATAAGATTTGACCTCACGGTCAATGAATTTACCCGAAATGGTACAATAAAAGGCGAACAGGAAATATGGGGTGCACAATTCTGGCGTCCATATTGCCACGTGGACGATCTTGCCAGAGCCGCAGTGCTGGTGCTTGAAAGTGACGAATCTAAGGTGAGGTCACAGGTGTTTAACGTAGGTGACACTGCAGAAAATTATCAAAAAGGAATGATTATTGAGGAAGTGTGTAAGATAGTACCAAATGTAAAGGTAAACTATGTAGATATGGAGGAAGACCCAAGAGACTACCGGGTTAACTTCGATAAGATAAAAAATGAGTTAGGATATGCTATTACTAAAACAGTACCAGACGGCATTAGAGAGATTTATACTTTATTAAGCACAGGAATTATCACTGATCCTTATTCGCAAAAGTTTCGCAACATTTAACAATTACCTCTTTAACACAGAAATCAATGCTCCTGCTCAGCGGCCCAAATATGGGAGGAAACGAATTAAAATATGTTTCTGAGTGTATCACCACCGGATGGGTGAGCAGTGTAGGCGCTTTTGTAGATAAATTTGAAAAAGTAACTGCTGAATTTACCGGTGCCGCACATGCCGTTGCAACTAGCAGTGGTACTACTGCACTGCACACTTCACTTGTGATGGTCGGTACAGGAAGCAACGACCTGGTTATAGCTCCCAATATTACCTTTATTGCCACAATCAATTCTATTAAATACACCGGCGCATCTCCTGTGCTTATTGATGTAGATAAAGACACCTGGCAAATGGACCTCGACCTGCTTGAGGAATTCCTTGAAAAAGAAACTGAAATCCGGGAACGCAACTGCTACCATATTGCATCAGGCAAGCGTATTCCTGTAATTATGCCGGTGCATGTGCTTGGTAATATGTGTGACATGGACAGGCTTATGGCTCTCGCTTCAAAATACCACCTTACGATATTAGAAGACAGCACCGAAGCCCTGGGGAGTTTTTATAATGGCAAACATGCAGGAACCTTCGGGCTGATGGGTACATTCAGTTATAACGGCAACAAAATTATTACAACCGGAGGTGGGGGTATGATTGTAACTAACGATGAGGCCCTCGCAAAGCACGCCAAACACCTTACCACACAGGCAAAAGCAGATCCCTTTGAATATTTTCACGATGAAATAGGCTACAATTACCGGTTGGTAAATGTGGCAGCGGCAATGGGTGTAGCACAGATGGAACAACTTCCGGACTTTCTGAAAAGAAAAAAAGAAATCATTGAATACTACAAGTCACAACTGGAAGGCGTAGGTGATATTACCTTTCAAAAGGTGATTCAATCGGTAAACCCCAACTGGTGGATGCCTACCATTCGTACGGGGAAACAGAAGGAAATACTGGAAAAATTAAACTCTAACAAAATGCAAAGCCGCCCTTTGTGGATACCCATGAATAAGCTGCCGATGTTTGAGAGAGATATTTTCTACCAGCATCAGGATAATTCAGACTTCCTGTATCAGAGATGCCTGAGCATTCCATGCTCCACCAATATTACTATCAGCGAACTTAAGGCAGTATCTGATAAAATAAAAGAATGTTTTTAGAAATAAAGTACCTAAATTGTTTTGACACTAAAGATTTGGAGCGAGATGTATAAAATAACCAAAAGAATATTTGATATAGTATTTGCGAGTATCTGCCTCGTAATTCTGTCACCTCTGTTTCTGGTTATTATCATGATCCTTAAATTCACAGGTGAGCACGAAATCTTCTTCAGACAAAAGAGAATTGGCTATATGGGCGAGCCTTTTATGATTCTGAAATTTGCTACCATGCTGAAAAACAGTCCTACTATGGGCACTAAAGAAATCACGCTCCGAAACGATCCCAGGGTCACAAAAGTAGGCCGATACCTCAGAATCACTAAACTAAACGAATTACCGCAGATAATTAATGTAATTCTGGGAGATATGTCTATCGTAGGGCCTCGTCCACTTATGGAAATCAGCTATAAACTCTACGCTCCCGAAGTAGCTAAGATTATCTATTCTTCAAGGCCCGGAATCACCGGAATAGGTTCAATTTATTTCAGAGATGAAGAAAAAAATTGTTTCTCAGGCCAAAGACCCTAAAGCGGCATACCGCGCCATATTCAAATACAAGGCGAAACTGGAACTATGGTACAAGAAGAATGCCTCATGGCCAACTGATATTAAGATAATCCTGTTGACAGCATTAGCGCTGGTGATCTCTGATAAAAACATTGCAGAAAAACTTTTTAGTAACCTGCCATCAAAAACGGAAGACGTCAAACCTGAAATAAAAGAACACCTGTTGGAACCGGTTTTCGCAGAAAACACAAATTAAATTCTATAGGTTTTTATATCTACGATTGACAGACAAACTTTTACATTTGCTTCAGGATTTTTTTCCTGCAGTTTATTTTTCTTCGTTATTTTAAACCGTTTACGAATATCCTCATTGTGGAATCTCTGTATCCGCCACATATCGAATATTCAGTGAACTCTATACCGATTTTTATGACTGTACTGTCGTCTGATGAAGAACTTCTGAAAATGTTCCGGAATTCCGGACAAAAAGAAAAAGGCTTCGAACTGATTATTAAAAAATATCAGGAAAGACTTTATTGGCACATCAGACGCATGGTACTCACTCATGAAGATGCAGATGATGTGCTCCAAAATACATTTATCAAAGTATGGAGGAGCCTTGATCAATTCAGGGAAGAAAGCCAGCTCTATACCTGGCTCTACCGGATAGCCACCAATGAATCACTCACATTTCTCAACAACAAAAAGAAACTATCCTCAATATCCATCGACAATGAGGATACTTCCATCGCTAATAAACTAAAGAGTGATCCTCACTTCGATGCCAACAAACTGGAATGGAAACTCCAAATGGCCATTCAATCACTTCCTGAGAAGCAAAAACTGGTATTCAACCTGAGGTATTTCGACGAAATGCCCTACGAAGAAATGAGCAAAGTACTGGAAACCAGTGTGGGAGCACTTAAAGCAAGCTATCACCACGCGGCTAAGAAAGTGGAAGAATATATCTTAAACCATTAAACTTCAGAGCTAAAAAAGAGTCTGACAAGCGAAACTCCAGGAAAAATGGAAAGAGACCCTGAAATATTAAGAGAAATCACAGAAATCAGCCCGATACTGGCCGGTCTGCAGGGCCGGAATGTGTTTTCTGTTCCTGATGGCTATTTTTCGGAATTATCCACCCGAATAAATGAGGAACTGACTACTCAAAATATCATTGACACTTCAGGAAAAAGTGCTCCTCAGGCTGTTCCCCATGATTATTTTACCACTCTGAGCACTACTATTATAGACCGAATTAAAACACAGGAAACTACTGAAACTGACGAAGCCAATATCCTGGATACTATTAGCAGAAGAAATGTGCTCAGCGTTCCGGAAGGCTATTTTGAGACCTTTGCTTCCAGGCTACTTGAAAAGCTAAATAACAATAGCCGGGCAAGGGTAATCAGTTTTCAGAAAAACAGCTCAGTTTTCAGATATGCCGCTGCTGCAGTAATCGGATTGGCTATTTTAGGCACTTCTTACTTCCTAATAAATAATAATGCGAAGAAAAATAATTCTTTTGCTGTGGTGACAAAGAAAACCGTTCCGGATCCTGCCGCAGCACAGTACAACAGCCTTAAAAAATTTAATGAAGGAATCGCAAGCCTTTCAGACGACGAAATAATCGCCTATCTGGAGACACACGGTAATATACTAGATAACGACCAGATCATTAATGACGGTGACGATACTTCGCTGCCTGATGCCCTGGACTACTTAACTGACGATAAAGCACTCGACAATTACCTAAAAAAAATAAATGCTGAGTTGAACTAAAAAATTAAAAGCAATGAAAAGAATTCTCCCCTTTGTGATTTTATTTACCCTGAGTTTCGCTTATTCAACTCAGGCCCAAAGGAGTCAGAGCGAAAAGATTGAAGCTTTGAAAATTGCTTTTTTGACTGAAAGACTCCAACTGACAAGTAGCGAGGCCCAGCAATTCTGGCCCGTTTATCAATCCTACCAAAATGAAGTGAAAGGCCTTCGGGTTGATAGAAAGGATGGAGATATCCTGGAAAATGAAGAAAAACTCCTTGCCATAAAAAAGAAATACAGACCTTCTTTTGAAAAAGTAATAGGTGCCGACAAGACATCAAGGCTGTATCAGGCAGAAAAAGACTTTAGAACTGTTTTGATAAAAAGGCTGAGAAACCAGCGAAAGAATTAATTATTACAAGTTATTCCTCTATTACTTGTCTTTTATTAAAAAAAACTGCAATCAATTGATTGTATTTAAAAATTTCTGTTACATTTGTAACTAGGTGTTTTTCATAGGTTAGCAACGGCCGGCTCTTTTTAGAGCAGGCCTTTTGTATGTTATGGACTATGGGGTCGAAAAACATACTTCATGCTCACCACGTTTACAGCAGACATCCATTACTCCGACAGACTTTCTCTGTATTCCCCAAAAAGTTTCATTACCTTTTCCTCTCCCCTGGATTATACTGCTCACGCGCATGGTTCATTACGTCTTCTTTGTAGAACCACACCTCTTTAAACTGTCCCTGTGCATACATTTCTCCCTGATCAAAAAAATGAGGTGATGCAGGATTTCCGCTTTCACCTCCTGCAAGCAGGCTTTTAGCTTTCACTTTTTGCCCAAATTCCACTGCGCACACAAAACTATTCCCATTTACACCATAACGTTTCACAGTTCCAGGAAAAGCACGGCTGGAATAGGATGGAAGCATCCCCCAGACAGATGAAGCAAAACCAACCGGAATACTTGATTTGTTATCATCAAAATGATTTTCAATATCTCCACTGATTCGCTGAAAACGATTCACTTCACCCCAAGGCATCTTCCACGAACCAAATTTCATTTCCAGTTCTCTGACCGTTGCTAAGAGGGGCAGCAAAAGTTGTGATGCATCCGCGGTTGAAGCAAAAGCTAACGTCTTGTTCACAGTGCTATTATCTTCACCCTGCCGCACCTTCGTCCGATACACCCGGGGCATTATCTTCTCGCCCCAATAAATCGCCAGGGTGGTGGCAACCGAGTTTACCGAAGAGTGAAAATTCCATTGAGAAAGCATCTTAACAGGTTCCTTTAACCCGCTCTTCAGAGAATCTCCATCAGGCAAGCCATTATATGCCCTAACTATCGCAGGTATCAGCGATTCAAACGCCATCAGATAGGTATCATACCC
>JACFNA010000100.1 GCA_019455085.1 Chitinophagaceae bacterium | reverse complement strand
CATAAGCCACGGACCAGGCTCGTAGGACTTGAGAATACGAGTAACCGCGGTGGTGGAAGTTGTTATGACTTCAATGAGATTGTGGCAATCAAAGAAGTATGCCTAAAAAATGGACTTGCGCTGCATCTGGACGGAGCACGGCTCTTCAACGCAATCATCGCAAAAGGCGAAACTCCATCTGATTACGGAAGGGTGTTCGACAGTATTTCAATTTGTCTGAGCAAAGGGCTGGGTGCCCCCGTGGGAAGCCTCTTATTAGGCAACAAAGATTTTATTAACTACGCCAGGCGCATTAGAAAAGTATTTGGAGGGGGGATGCGGCAGGCCGGTATCATAGCAGCAGGAGGCCTGTATGCATTAAAGCACAATATTGAAAGGCTTAAGGAAGACCACCATCATGCCCAACTGATTGCCGAGGCACTTCTTCAAAAATCCTTTATTAGCAATATGTTCCCTGTAGAAACGAATATTCTCATTTTTGAAGTCAACGGAAAATATTCGGCAAAAAGCCTCGCCGATGCACTTCTGAAAAATAATATCAGGGTAATCCCAATTTCACCCACTCAAATCAGGATAGTCACACATCTGGACATCACTCCCAAAGATGTGGATAAGACAATCCACATAATAAACACCCTTTAGGTGCTCTTTCACCGGATATTGGCCTTCTGTTGAATTCGGTATTACTTTTGTTAAAGAATGAGTTAAAAAAGAAAATTATGCTTCCAAGTGTGAATCCAACCAAAACTGCAGCATGGGAAAAGCTGGCTGCACATTACAAAGAAATGAAGTCAGTAAAGATGAAAGATCTTTTCAAAGAAGATTCCAATCGTTTTAAACACTTTTCATTTTCTGTGCCTGATATTGTAATCGACTTTTCTAAAAACATTATTACAGAGGACACTTTGCGGCTGTTGATCGACCTCGCGTATGAGACTGAAGTGCACAAAGCCATAAAGGCTATGTTCAAGGGAGATATCATCAATCAGACAGAACATCGATCCGTATTGCATACGGCGTTAAGAAACTTTTCGGATAAGCCCGTTTATTCTGAGGGTAAGGATGTCATGCCTGAAGTGATTGCAGTACGCAAAAAGATGAAAGCTTTCTGCCGAAAAATCCATTCCGGCACATGGACAGGATACACAGGCAAAAAAATAAAATACATTGTCAATATTGGGATTGGTGGTAGTGACCTGGGACCTCAAATGGTAACAGAAGCGCTAAAACCTTACTGGATTAATGGCATTCAACCCTATTTTGTAAGCAATGTGGACGGTACAGACCTTGCTGAAACCTTGAAAAAAATCAGTCCCGAAGAAACACTATTCCTTATTGCTTCCAAGACATTCACTACACAGGAAACCATGACAAATGCTTTCAGTGCCCGTGAATGGTTCCTGAAGTCAGCTAAGGATCCGAAAGCGGTAGCCAAACACTTTGTAGCGCTCAGTACCAACGAAAAAGCTGTGGTGGACTTCGGGATAGATAAAGAAAACATGTTCGTATTCTGGGATTGGGTTGGCGGCCGTTACAGCTTGTGGAGCGCTATCGGGCTCTCGATTGCACTCACCATTGGATACGTAAACTTCGAACAATTACTGAAAGGTGCATTCGAAATCGACAACCACTTCAGGGAAAAGAAGTTTGAAAAGAATGTCCCCGTGCTTATGGCGCTTATCAGTCTGTGGTATATCAATTTTTTTGGAGCCCAGTCTGAAGCCATTCTCCCCTACGATCAATATATGCATCGTTTCCCTGCCTACTTTCAGCAAGGAAATATGGAAAGCAACGGTAAACATGTGGACAGAAACGGCACTCGTGTCACCTATACTACCGGGCCTGTCATCTGGGGCGAACCGGGCACTAACGGCCAGCATGCCTTCTACCAGTTAATACACCAGGGTACTGAAATCATCCCCTGCGACTTTATTGCTCCTGTATTCAGCCATAATCCGCTAGGAGCACATCATAAAATACTACTGAGTAATTTCTTTGCGCAGACAGAAGCGCTGATGAATGGGAAATCCAAAAGGGAGCTGAAAGAGGAAAAAGTACCTGAAGCGCTGATTCCATTCAAAGAATTTGAAGGTAACAAACCGACCAATTCATTCCTTATTACAAAAATTACCCCCTTTACGCTGGGTGAATTAATCGCGTTATATGAGCACAAAATTTTTGTACAGGGCATAATATGGAATATTTTCAGTTTTGATCAGTTTGGAGTGGAACTAGGGAAAGTACTTGCAAAAAAAATACTACCTGAACTTGAGGACAACCGGCAAGTTAAAACACACGACTCTTCCACTAACGGGCTGATCAATGCATACAAGAAACTGCGTGAGGGGTAATCCACTCAAGGTAGTTTCATTATTAATTGGAAGCAGTCTTCAGATAGAAAAGCGACAGCTACATTCTACCTTATATCGCCACGTAAAATGCGGACTTATCCGTTGCAATATCGATGGATGGATACAAAAAGCAAAAAGGCCCGCATTCAGCGAACCTTTTTTAAAAAATGTAGCAAAAAATAATTTACCACTTATCTACATGTTCATCTTTGTGTGACTGGTCAGTGCTGCTATCATCAGCCGATGAGCCGGACTCTTCCTGCTTAGGCTCAGCTACAGGAGCAGAAGTAGCCTGGGGTGAATCTGACGCGGATTCTCCGGCAGCGCCTTCATTATCATCCTGATCGTGGTTAAACACATCAAAATCAAAATCAGGCATCAACTCAGTCTTTACATAATTAATCGCTTCAGTAATTCCTTTCAGGAACTTATTAAAGTCTTCCTTGTAAAGAAAAATCTTATGCCTGTCATAGCCATCTTCGTTAAACTTTTTGCGGCTCTCGGTAATTGTTAAAAAATAATCATTCCCTCTTGTTTCCCTGACATCAAAAAAATAAGTTCTGCGCTTTCCTGCTCTTACTCTTTGACTATAAACACTGTCAGCTCTTTTTTCGTTATTGTCGTACGCCACTGTAATTAGCTTTTAGAAATTCGAAATTAAAAATTTTTAATGCCAACAAAGATAAACTTGTTTTTGAATTGACAAAAAATTTGCAAAGTATTATGACTATTGCACTATTAAGGCATCTTACTGCACTGTATCAGCCTGGTTTTCGCGCTGTTGACGCTTATACATCGCTGCATATATGCCATCCTTTTCCATCAGGCCCTGATGTGTGCCCTGCTCTGCTATTCTTCCGTCATCCAACACAATAATCTTATCAAATTCAAAAAGAGAAAATATCCTGTGAGTAATTACTATCGCAGTACGGCCATGCAGATATTCATATAAATTGGCAAGTACTTCTTTCTCTGTTTTAGCATCTACTGCGCTCAAACAGTCATCAAAAATTACAATTTGTCTGTTATGGATCAGTGCGCGGGCTATTGAAATCCGCTGCTTCTGTCCGCCACTCAGCATCACTCCCCTCTCTCCTACTATGGTGTCATAGCCTTGTTCAAAGCCCATTATCTCATCATGCACAGACGCCATCCTGGCTGCTTTCTCCACCTCTTCTTGTATGGCGAAGTCTTTCCCAAATGCTATGTTGTTTCTGATACTATCACTGAAAAGAAATACATCTTGCGGCACATAACCTATCTGCGACCGCAAACCGCTGATATCAAACTCATTAACAGGTACACCATCCAGTAATACTTCCCCCTGCTCCACATCATAAAACCTAAGCAATAGCTGTGCAACTGTGGACTTCCCTGATCCGGTTTTTCCAACTATCGCCACCTTCTCTCCTGCCTGTATCCTGAGGCTGAAATGCCTAAGTGCATGAATGCCTGTATGAGGATACACAAAATCAACATTTCTGAACTCAATATTTCCTTTCAAAACAGCTTCGGGAAATCGAGGTGTATTCTTAATGGTAGATGCCCGGTCGAGGAACTCATTGATTCTGGCCTGGGAAGTAGCAGCTCTCTGAATCATACTCGCCGTCCATCCAATAGCGCTCACAGGAAATGTGAGTATCAGAATATACATTACAAATTCACCAACCACACCGATATTCACGCTACCATCAATGACATAGAAACCCCCAATCATAATGGTGATCAGTGTACTGAGGCCTACCAGCAGCGCCATAGAAGGAAAATATACTGCTTCCGTTTTGGCAAGGCTAATGGCATTGTCGCGATAATCCAGACTGTTTTTCCTAAAAAAATTATACATCGCCTTTTCCTGAACAAACGACTTAATCACCCTGATTCCACTATACGATTCCTGCGCATTGGTCGTGATATCTGAGAGAAGCCTTTGTATCTTATCTGCCTTACGGTTGATTACCATGTTTACATAATATATCGTAACAGCAAGGATAGGTAACGGAGCCAGTACATACAGGGTCAGTTCTGCATTCTCTCTAAACATATAGGTAAGCGAAAAACCAATTGTGGCAAGCAGATTTACCATATACATCATCGCAGGCCCCACATAACTCCTTACCCTGCTCACATCTTCAGAAATACGATTCATCAGATCACCAATATTATGCGTCTTATAAAACTGGCTATCGAGCGATTGATAATGCGTATATATCTCATTCTTCTGGTCGTATTCAATATGGCGGCTCATTACTATGATTGTCTGCCGCATTAAGAACAGAAACAGTCCGCTAATGAAGGCCAGGCCCAGAAGAATCAGGCCACTGAAAAGAATTCGTGTCTTATAATCTGCTCCGTCAAAATTGAGCGTGCTGATGAATGCCTGAATAACCGGATCGTAATGTGTAGCAGAAGCCGTGGCTGCATTAAAGTTTCCCAGGCTCTGCTCTATCAGGTTTAATACGTACTTAGTTACCTGAGGAGACAAAATCTTGAAGTAGTTCGATGCTACAGTAAACAATACGCCCCAAAGCAACAGCCACCTGTATTTTAAAAAATATTTATTTAAGGAGCGCAAAGAACCCATCGTGCGAAATTAATCAACCTTTGGTACTCAAAATATTAATCTTCTCCAAAACCCACGGAAGGCTTAGTATGGAAGAGGAATCGAATCTTTGTCAATAAACTCATTGGTATATTCATTCACCAGATAACTCACAGGTGAATCAGGGAAGTTGTAAATATCCTTTGACTCAATCCCCCAAGGCTTCCAGTACTCACCTAATGTAGATGAATAAATCTTATCGTCCCATTTGCCAAATACCGCCTCCTGATCTTCCTCTCTGGGGCGCATTACCACCTCATTATCGAAATAGCTGACATCCCATCCTGAATGTTCTTTCAAAATATAGTTTGAATAGATAAAGCGGGCATTTAATTCTTCAAACTGAATTGGATGTAATACAGCCTTGCCCATCTTATCC
The DNA here is from genome assembly GCA_019455085.1 of Chitinophagaceae bacterium. Lineage (GTDB taxonomy): Bacteria > Bacteroidota > Bacteroidia > Chitinophagales > Chitinophagaceae > Ginsengibacter. Next base: position 5,725 of record JACFNA010000100.1, on the reverse strand, counting down.
AAGATTTCTTTATTAAACTTCCTCACCTGGCCCTGATCCTGGAGGCAAAGTGTAAAACCGAAATCCAGCATGCCCAGCGACAAATTTAACTTTCGTGTCTCATCTCTGAAATTGAATCCATCCTTCGAATACTGTACTTTCCTGACTGCAATACTATAAGGCGTGCCCACCCACCTTACAGGATAAAATAACGACTGCACCATCAGCATCAGATCACTGTACTTACGGCCCAGTAACGGAGAAATGATAAACTCTCTTCCGCGTTTTCGACCAAACTCCTTTCCATATTCCAGTTCGTAATAAAGAAGCCCGCAGACGATTCTGGATGCCCACAAAAAAATCAAATCTGTATTTAATCTGCTTACCGCTTCATAACCTGTCTCAAATGCAGATTGAATTTGCTTTTCAAGATTTTCTATGACCGCTCTCGCTTCCGGCGCACAGGGCACTTTCATATCCCCATACTTTTCCCTGTTCCAGTTGAGCATACCCAGCCATTGATCGTGGAGATGATATCGGGTCATTAACCATTCAGGAAACACAGTGATGTTTTCACTTTCATTTACCAGCCTGCCTGTAAACAGGCACTTGTCAGTTTTTTGTTCAGTAAAATAATTATACAGTTTTCCTTCAATACTTTTTTCCATACCACGCAAAGATAATCTGAAATTCAGGCCGGTTTATTGCCATATTGCGATACCCCTCATCCGGAGAATACACCGCAAGGATACTTGCTTTGTTTTACTAAAAAGGTAAAAAATGGAAGAGCTCCCTGTAGCGGAGGATTCATTTCGCACCATATCTCTCCACAAATTCTTCTATATCCAAAGCCTCCTCTACCCGGAGTGCCCCGATAGCGGTCCTCCTGAGCCCCGACAGATAGGCGCCACACCCCAGCGCCTTTCCGAAATCGTGCGCAAGGCTCCTGATATAGGTACCTGTAGAACAAACTACTCTGAACGATACAACCGGCAACTCGATATCACTGATTTCAAATTCTTTTATAATTATCCTTCTGGGTTCCAATTGCACATCCTCACCTTTTCTGGCTTTTAGATATACCGGTTTCCCTGCCTGCTTCACCGCAGAATGTGAAGGCGGCACCTGCATTATCTCGCCTAAAAACTTTTTCGTGGTGTGCAGAATCTGTGCTTCAGTGATGCCTTCAAGTGACATGAAGTTCACAGGATCGCTCTCCAAATCGTAGGTGGGTGTGGTAGCTCCCAGAGTAAAACTTCCTACATACTCCTTCTCTTTTGCCATGTAGTCATTAATTTTCTTTGTGAACTTTCCGGTACAGAGTATGAGCAGCCCTGTGGCTAATGGATCCAGCGTGCCGGCATGGCCTATCTTCCTGAGTTTAATTACATTTCTGATCTTCTTCACTACATCAAAGGAAGTCCAATGCAGTGGCTTGTCTATAAGAATAACCTTACCTTCTTCAAATGTGTTCTTTTCCATCGCGGGCAAATTACAATGCCTGCTTGACTTTTAACTCTAAATATTTGTTCAAAGTTTTGAAAGTAAGATCCGAGGGCTTGGATAAAATAGTAAGGATTCCATATTTCTCCAATTCATGCACAATTGCACGTTTTTCAAAAATATATTTTTGTGCAATAGTTTTAATATACACCTGCTCCACATCATGCGCCGGTTTTTTTACCATCGCTTTTAATTCTGTATTCTCAAAAAACACGACAAGCAGTAAGTGATATCGGGCAAGCATCCTGAGCGCATTCAGATGCCGCTTCATTCCTGATACCGTTTCAAAATTTGTAAAGAGTATCAGCAGGCTTCTGTTTCTTATATTACTTCTGACGGTCGCATATAATCTTTCAAAATCACATTCCGGGAAATCAGTCTCTTCCTTATACAGGGCATCCATTACCTTGCTCATCTGGGAGGGACGGTTATCAGCAGCGAGCAATGTTTCTATCCTGTCAGAAAAAGTGATTAACCCTGTCTTATCCATCTTATGGAGGCTTACGGATGAAATAACCAGGGCACTGTTTATCGCATAATCCAAAAGAGTCATTTCCTCAAATGGCATTTCATCAGTCTTCCCTTATCGATGATGCAATAAACCTGCTGTGCCCGTTCCTCAATAAACTGGTTTACCATCAGATTGCCCCTTCTGGCTGTCGCCTTCCAATTGATTGTGCGCACATCATCTCCTCTGACATATTCTTTAATCTGCTCGAACTCCATACTCTGTCCTACGCGCCGCACCCTGATCGCACCTGACCGGTTGAGTAATGTAGCATTGCCATGTAGCTCATACTGTGTCAGCCTTCTGAAGGAAGGATAGCACGGAATCGTCTGATCTGCATCTACCGTAAACCTCCTCATCAAAAAATTCAACCTCGTACTTACCAATAATCTGATACTGCCAAACTGATACGAGCCACGCTCTACGGGTATTACCTGCTGTGTGACTTTCTTATTTTCACCCGGTCGCATGCTAAACCTGCCCACCGGTTTGCGAAACTGAAACTGCTCCGGCCATTCATCTATCATGGTCACACTTGTGCGAAAAGGATAGCGATTCTTAAGTGTCCAGTGAATCGGGTTTTCTTCACCATTGCTCAACCGCAATGGCACTCTCCTCACCACACTTACTAACTGTTTTGTGAAAAAGAGGGCCAGATAATCTGTCAGGAACAATATCACAAAAAGTAGAAAACATGCAAATGCCACAGACTCCAAAATTGGAAGAAAGAAAGCCAGCACCATCAGCAACGCACATATTCCAAGACCAATGTAAAGGTTCCTGCCTGCAAAGAGGTCTAATATATATGTCCTGAAATAACTCAATACTAATATTTATCTGGGGATCTCCAGTTCTGACAAAATCTGATTTATGATTACATCCTCCGAAACACCTTCCATTTCCTTTTCAGGTGTACGGATCAGTCGGTGACGAAGCACCGGCAATGCCATTTCCTTTATATCATCCGGGCTTACAAATCCTCTGCCCTTGATAGCCGCAGAAGCTTTGGATGCACGCAATAAGGCAAGAGAAGCACGAGGAGAGGCGCCTAGAAACAAATTAGGATTATTTCGGGTGGCCTGCACTATATCTGCAATGTAGCTCACCAGTCCGGGCTCTATAAGAACACCGTTGACACTTGTTCTGAAACTATGAAGATCTTCAGCAGTCACTACAGGCTGCACGTTCAATAGCAATTCGGCAGTGGTACTTCTTTGCTGCCCCATTAAAATCCTTACCTCCTCTTCCTTGCTGGGGTAGTCCACAATAATCTTAAACAAAAACCTGTCTAATTGCGCCTCCGGCAACCTGTATGTACCCTCCTGCTCTACCGGATTTTGTGTGGCTAATACCAAAAACGGAAACTCCATCGGATAGGTTTGACCATCCATCGTCACCTGTTTTTCCTCCATCACTTCAAAAAGTGCTGACTGCGTCTTGGCAGGAGCGCGGTTTATTTCATCTATCAGTATGATATTACTGAATATGGGACCACGCTTATATTCAAATGATGCTGACTCAGGATTAAAAACTGAGTTACCCAATACATCTGCCGGCATCAGATCAGGGGTAAACTGGATCCGGGAAAAACCCGTATGGATGGTCTTTGCCAATAGTTTTGCCGCAAGCGTTTTGGCTACGCCGGGCACTCCTTCTATCAGCACGTGCCCTTCACATAGCAGCCCGGCAAGCATTAGTTCCACCATTTTATCCTGCCCTACAATCACTTTCCCGATTTCGTGCCTGATACTATCGAGGCTTGCATTTAGTTTCCGGACTTCTTCGTCAGTTTTAAAAATTTCTTCGTCCATTATTTCTTTTTATAAAATTTTTCAATCTGCAGATTCAACATCAGCAACTCTTCATCTGTTATTTCTGCGGAGGCTTCTACCCCCTGAATGCAATTTAATAATTCTGTAATCTGCTCCACAGGCTTTCCTGACTTTTGCGCCAGCCTGACAGTGTCTTCCTTTACAGACAAAGGGTCTGACAAGTGGATAAAAAACCTGGTTCTTACATGCTCCCTGAAATAGCCAATCATTTTAGAGGCAATATTCTTGTTGTCTTTATTGAGAAAATATAACCGTCCCATAGTTTCTGCAAAATCTACAGAATCATTGGCCACAGGCACCTTGCGGGGAATAGCCTGCTGCCTGCGCTTGACATTTGAAAAGACAAAAAAGAAAAGGGCTGCCCCTCCAAGCAGCAATGCCCATTTCAGCAATGGTCGCTGCATGATCGCATCCAGAGAAGAAAAAGACTTTTCAGGAGCCTTATTCTGCTTGTTCCTTAATTTCTTAAAATACTCATCCCAATGCACGGTAGTGTGTGCACTTCCCATAAGGCTGAATGCACGCTTTGCATATTGAATATTATTCCCCGTCAAAAGAAAATAGTCGCTAAATACTCTGGGGGATGCATGGAGATATAAATGACCCGCTCCTATTGAAACCGAAATAAAATCGGGCTCGCCTCTCTCGTTCAATCCCAGAATCTGTGTACGCGTCTCCGGGAACTTCTTAAAGTAATTCAGCAAAGGATAATAAAAATATCCGAAAGCAACTGTTTCTGCACTCTTCTGAATGGACAACGACACTTTAGTGTCAGCCATCGTGCCCGGCATACGTTCCAGAAAAGCCGGCACATTTATTATCTGCACGCCAATCAATTCCAGAAAATAGGAATCAAGGTCGGCTGCCGCTATCATCAAATCATTGCCGCGCCTCACAAAGGCCACAAGGCTGTTGGCCTCCTCTTCTGTCATAAATATTCGCGGGGTAATGATCACAAAAAAATCACCAAATGATACCGGTGTCGTTTCGTCATCATCCAGACTTCCATCATAGGGCAGTTGCTGCTTGCGCTCTACTACTATCACCGAATCAAAATCTTCCTTTAACTCATTATAAACCACACTCCCTCCAAAGGGTATCTTGTCATTTTTCTTGTAAGTCTCTTTCAACGATGGCATTTTCCGGTTCTGCCCGCCAATACAGCCAGTCACTAGCACAGTTACAGCAATCCACCCATATATAACCAGTCTATACAACAACAATCATTTAAAATGTTGATTGAATAATTCTTTAATGCCCCGGTACTGGGTTTCATTTAGTTTGAATTTACCATACCAGACTCTTTCGTAAATAGCTGCCAGCATATTAAAGTTATTCCTCTCCGGCCCGGCAGGAATTTCAGCCAGATATTCCGCATTTGTTTTTTCCGGAAGGAACTCTATGATTTCGGCAGCACTCCACCCTGCGAGCAGTTTTAAAAAGTTTAATCTGACAGCCTCCGAAAAATCCTTTTCAGACTCTGCTGCCGAAATGGAGGAATCATAAAACACGGCAGACTTTAACTGTGATACGCTTTCCTCAGTGACTGTTTCACCGGATTCTGTTTTCCGGTTAGTAAGCTTTAAGAAGTTCCCTGTTCTGTAAATCAGGAATAATCCAAATACTCCTAACAAAACCCAGAGCACTGCCTTAAAACTATTACTCTCAAACAGTGATCTGAATTTGTCAAGGACAGAACCACTGTTGTCACGGTTTCTGCTGCGTTGCGCCCTTGCAAGTTCTTTGCTATTTTTCTCTCTGAGATCCCTCGCCAGTGTTCGCATATATCCATAATCAGGATCTTTTTCCCACAGGAGCTTTTCCGTCTGGCCAGGATGATTCTTTCCTGATACATCCGGCTGTGCATGAGATGCAGGACACATCATGAGAAATAAAAAAAATA
>JACFNA010000391.1 GCA_019455085.1 Chitinophagaceae bacterium | reverse complement strand
ATATCTAATGTCTAACGTCTAAAGTCTAGAAAAACAATGAGCGAAAAAGAAATAAAAAATCTGGAAGAGCTGTTTGAGGCGCGAATTGCCCGAGATGAAAAAATAGAGCCGCGCGATTGGATGCCTGAGAAAGATCGGCAAACGCACATTCGGCAAATAAGTCAGCACGCACATTCTGAAATTGTCGGGATGTTGCCGGAAGGGAACTGGATTACCAGAGCGCCTTCATTGAGAAGGAAAGTTGCACTGTTAGCCAAAGTTCAGGATGAAGCGGGGCACGGATTGTATTTATATTCGGCTTGTGAAACACTTGGAGTTTCGCGTGAAGAACTCTACGAACAACTCCACAGCGGAAAAGCAAAATACTCATCCATTTTTAATTATCCGACCATAACTTGGGCAGACATCGGTGCTATAGGATGGTTGGTGGACGGTGCTGCGATTATCAACCAAGTGCCGCTTTGTAACACTTCGTTTGGTCCCTATGCCCGTGCGATGGTTCGGGTTTGTAAAGAAGAAAGTTTTCACCAGCGCCAGGGATACGAAATTATGCTCACGCTTTGCCGAGGCACCGAAGAACAAAAAGCCATGGCACAAGATGCACTGAATCGTTGGTGGTGGCCAAGCTTAATGATGTTCGGTCCTACAGATGAGCAATCTACCCATACCGAACAATCGATGAAGTGGAAGTTGAAAAGAAAAACTAACGACGAACTCCGTCAGCAGTTTATCGATCAAACCGTTCCACAGGCCGAAATTCTTGGAATCACCGTCCCCGATCCCGATCTAAAATGGAATGAAGAGCGCGGTCATTACGATTTCGGAGAAATCGATTGGGATGAATTCTGGCAAGTTGTAAAAGGTCACGGCCCTATGAATAAAGAACGTATGAAAGCCCGTGTTGGCGCTTGGGAGCGGGGCGAGTGGGTACGCGATGCTGCAATGGCGTATGCAGAAAAGCAGGAACAAAAAGAGAAAATGAAAGTGGGATAAAATTAGATGCAAGATGCGAGATGCAAGAGGCAGGAGGCGGAGGAAAGAAGAACTTGATATTCTAACTTATTGTCCTCAGTCTTGTGTTCTTTGTCCTTTGTCTCACATCTAAAATCTCATGTCTAAAGTCTCACGTCTAAAAATCTAAACAAAAATGACAGATACAAAAAAGAATTGGCCCCTATGGGAAGTTTTCGTTAGGAGCAGAAACGGACTGGAGCACCGTCATTTCGGAAGCCTTCATGCCGCCGATGCGAATATGGCTTTGGAAAACGCACGTGATGTCTATACCCGCAGAAATGAAGGCGTCAGCATCTG
>JACFNA010000390.1 GCA_019455085.1 Chitinophagaceae bacterium | reverse complement strand
AGCTACAGAACTTTTGTCCGGTGATAGTATTGTAGTGGAATATATGGTGCCGGCTTCAGCGGAGAATAGAGGCTCACTGGAATTATTTCGTGTCACACATGGATACAGAAGCGCGGTTGAATATGCAGAAAAAGCATTTGGTAGCTCCGGATCCTGCAATATGAATGTAAATTGTCCTGATGGTCAGATATGGAGCGATCAAAAACGTTCGGTGGTGATGTTGGTGAGCGGTGGTAGTGGTTTCTGTTCAGGTTCTATTATTAATAATTCATGTAATGACGGCATTCCTTATTTGTTAACAGCTAATCACTGTGGTTCTTCCGGATTCAGTACTTGGACATTTCGCTTTAATTGGGAAGCGCCTACATGTAGTAATCCAGGTTCAAGTCCGAGCTTTGTATCGCTTTCCGGTGCTACATCACGAGCAAACAGATCTCAGGCTGATATGCGATTATTGGAGTTGAACTCGGCCATACCGCTAGGTTATAATGTTTATTATTCCGGTTGGAATAGAAGTAATACGCCGCCATCATCCGGATTCGGTATTCATCATCCGGCCGGTGATATCAAAAAAATAAGTTTTGATGACAATCCTTTTAATGTCATAACGGCCATGGGTGGTGAGACCAATTGTTGCTGGGAAGTAGTATGGGATCGCAATACGACTACCGAAGGCGGCTCATCCGGTTCACCACTCTTTGATAATAACGGACGCATTGTTGGTCAACTTTGGGGTGGAAGCGCTTCATGCTCAAATCAAAGTGGTTCAGATTATTATGGACGTATATATCAGAACTGGAATCCGCCATCAAGTCCCAACTCCGGTCAATTGCAATATTGGCTTGACCCGACCAGTTGTACAACAGGGGCATTGTATATTAACGGATATGATCCGAATATGCCCGTTGTTGCTCTTGATGCTCAAATTTCTTCTATTACGCAACCGGCATCTACGTTATGTTCAGGATCAAATATTACACCGGTAGCTACATTGAAGAATAGCGGAACAACCACACTTACATCAGCTACTATCTCTTATCAAGTGGATGCAGGCGCTCCGGTAAATTATACTTGGACAGGCAGTTTAGCTTCTACCGGATCAACCAATGTCTCTTTATCCCCTTTTACCGTGGGTGCAGGTTCACATACAATAACAGTTACAGTTAGTAATCCCAATGGCGGTTCGGATATGAATAATAGTAATGATTCTAAAACAGCGAATTTCACAGTAGTCAATCCGACTGGCCTAGCATTACCATTCTCTGAGGGCTTTGATGGAGTTACTTTTCCTCCTGCTAACTGGATAAATGAAAATCCGGATAAC
>JACFNA010000099.1 GCA_019455085.1 Chitinophagaceae bacterium | reverse complement strand
TTATAATGAGTTCTTCTTTTTGCACTTCTTTGCTGACTGTGTCTGCGCTTTGGATTGGGCATAACTGTAATTATTAATTTTGATTCTTTCTAAATTGTTCCAGACCCTGTTTTAGCGGGCTGTTATTTTCGTTTGACCTGTTTTTCATTTTTTCCAGCATTTCAAGCACCTCTTTGTTGCAGCGTGAATTGCCATTTTCATCTTCGCCACATTCCCTTTGGTTGGGGATACTCAGCAACACAAATTCGTAAATCAGCGTAGCAAGATGCAGATGGCTTTCAGTGCGGCTGATGTAGAAGATATCCGGATCTTCTTCATTGGCATTCATTTCTTCTGCGTTATCCACCTGCTTAACTACTGCATGAAATTCATCCCAAAGTGATAGTTTGAGCGGATTGCCACAGCGGTCGCATATTGCATCTACACTGCCATCCACATCAAATTTGAGCAACATCAGGCCGTTTGTTTTTTCAAGTGTTACCCTGACTACAGCCTGACAATTTTCAAAGTCCTGCTCGCCGAAATTTTCAAAAAACTTATTGTCAACTTCAAATTCAAAGTTATGGATACCAGGTTTTAGACCTACAAAAGCTATGTCGAATTCCCTCAATCTGCTCATAACCTTCCTTTGAAAGCGAGCAAAGGTAATAATTCCATGCGAGATTTCTTACAAAAAATGGAGGAAATTAACAATATTACCCCCTGTACAGCATCAGATACCAAACTGGCGTTCTGCCATTTCTCTGATATTGTCTCCAATAGCGAGAGAGGCAGTGGCTGCGGGCGATGGAGCATTTAATACATGAATACTTGTATCTCTGAATTCAATCCGAAAATCATCCCTGGTATCACCATCAGCACTTAATAGCATGGCTCTGACTCCGGAACGGCCGGGATGGATATCATCCATGGTTAGGCTCGGAATAAGGCGTTGAAGTGTCTTAAGGAATCTCCTCTTTGAGAAAGCGCGCCTGTATTCATTTATCCCGAAGGACATATTATTAAAAAATAGCCGCCAGGTGCCACGATAGCCTAAAGCATCAATCGTATCCCTGAAGTTGAAGTCCGTTTTACCATACCCTTCCCGTTTGAAGGTGAAGACTGCATTGGGGCCGCACTCAATATCCCCACTGGTCATTCGGGTAAAGTGTACCCCCAGAAAGGGGAATGCCGGATTGGGAACAGGGTAGATAAGATTTTTCACCTTATGCTTTGCTTCGGGAGTCAACTCATAGTAATCTCCGCGGAAGCCCACTACCTGTTCTTTCACTTTTGCATGTGCTTTTCTTGCAAGGCGGTCTGCCTGCAATCCTCCGCAGAAGATCAGAAATCTGGATTTGAAAATACCTTTGTCAGTTTTCACAATGTTCAAATCTCCTTCTTTATTAAAGTCCTGAGCCTCAGTGCTTAACATCAGTTTGCTTTCGGGTTGGGTAGCGACAGCTATTTCTACCATTTTCTCGGTGGCTTTCACAAAATCAATGATTCCCGTGTCAGGTACAAAGAGGCCGGCAATCCCTTCGCAATAAGGCTCCCTTTCTTTTATCTGCGCGCTATTGATTTTCTCAATGCCTGTCAGGCCATTTTGCAATCCGGTGTTATAGATTTTTTCCAGATAGGGTAGTTCAGATTGCTCAGTAGCTACTACCACTTTTCCGCACACGTCATGGGGAATGTGGTTTTCTTTTGCGAAGGCCACCAGGTCTTTCCGCCCTTGCACGCAATTCTTAGCTTTCAATGAACCCGGCTTATAATACAGGCCACTGTGGAGGACGCCTGAATTATGACCTGTCTGGTGTGCGGCTAATCTGTTTTCCTTTTCAAGTAAAGCAATCTTCATTTCAGGATGATGCTGCTGTATTCTGTAAAATGTAGCGGCACCCACAATGCCTCCACCTACAATGATGATATCAAAAATTTGGTCTTCCAATTGTATCCTTGTTTTGAATGATTAAGAAAAACAGAGGCTGCAAATTTAATTCTTCCCTAATTACACTGCTCTGATAGTTTTCCTTCCCGGGGAGTTTGAAAATATTCAGGCATTATTTTAGATAAATATTTATAGATTAGATTTGGCCAGGTTTATGAAATTCGGAAAGAAAAGAAGGAATTGGTTTATTGTACTCTTATTGCTGGTAGTAGCTTTAGCTGTTTTTGGCTTTAGCCGACCAAGGGTAGAGACTGATTTTTCCACGGGCTGGTATCCGCCGTTTTCAGTAGTGCAGCGTAATATCACGGGGTGGATTCCTTTTAGTGTGGGGGATATTATTTATTTGATAGTGTTTCTCAGTATCCTGTTCGCTGTGATCAGATTTGTTAATAAAGCTGTCAGCCGGAAGCTGAATAGGAGGGCGCTCGGGGCGGGTCTTGGAAAGTGGATTTTAACCCTGTTAGCTGTTTATATTATTTTTCAGTCGTTCTGGGGATTAAATTACAACCGGCAGGGGATTGCGTTCCAACTCAGGCTTGAAAAGCCAAGGTACGATACTGCCGCCCTCCTGAAGTTACAGCACTATCTTCTGGACCAGGTGAATAGTTCTAAGGAAGCACTGAGCGCAAGCGGGCAGGGGTATCCTGAAAACCGGGAAATTTTTAATAGAGGTACTGCAGTGTATCATCAGGCATCTATTACTTTTCCATTTCTTCAATATTCACCTGCCTCTATAAAGTCATCCTTATTTGGAAAAGCAGGAAATTACCTTGGATTTACAGGGTATTATAATCCTTTTACGGGTGAAGCACAGGTAAATACTACAGTGCCACGTTTTTTGATCCCGATTATTACCGCACATGAAATGGCCCACCAACTTGGCTATGCTAAAGAGAATGAGGCAAGTTTTGTCGGGTATCTGGTGAGCACTACTGCGGATGATCCATACTACAGGTATTCAGCCTATTTAGATTTGTTCTTTTATGTAAATGCCCAGGTGAGTGAATTTGATACTTTAGCTACTCAGCAGGCGATATCTCAGTTAGACGGAGGTGTAAAAACTGATATAAAAGAATGGCGGGATTTCGCCCTGGCACATCGGACATTCCTAAGTAAAGCCACAACCTGGCTTTACGGAAAGTTTCTCGTTTGGTTCAATCAGCCGGAAGGCATCAAATCGTATGATGCTGTGGTAGCCCTTGTAATTTCTTATTATCAGAAGCAGGGCCTTTTGTAAGAGCAGAAGTGGCTGACATTTACGTTTATCCACCTCACGGGGGTGTTTTCAGATAGGCACCGTCAGTCAAACCCAGGTAATTTGAACAATTGGCGCCATACAATTATGCGCTTTATGTTTCATACACCATGTCTTTTCTGATAGGTGCAGTATCATTACTTTCTTGTGTGGCTGGCTTCATTCATTCTTATCACGCGGCCCTTAAACTTTTTGCCATTAATCCGGCTGGCCATAGCAGTAGCGTTTTTGGTATCTACTTCAATCCATGAGTTGAGCTCTCTAAGATCTATTTTCCCAATTTCTGCATTTCTCAGTTTGCTTTCGTTCAATACAAATTGTAGTAAGTTTAGTTTGTGGAATCCATCTTTAGTGCCAAGATTGATAAAGAGTTTTTTGAATGACCCATCAGATTTTCTTACTCTGTTTTCATCGGATCTACTCCTGACTCCTTTTTCTTTAGGGATCCTTTTTACATTCAGGTCCGGTGCATTTTTGTAGGACTCAAGAAATGGATTTAACTGAAGTGTGATAATTTTTTTCAAAAGCTCCTCAGCCGACAGAAATGCAAGGTCGTTGTGTAGCGTATGAAGGAAGCCTTCAATTTCGTCGTCTGTTTCAGTTTGTAGTAGTTGGTGCACAAATGATTGCACTTTTTTCCTGCATACATCTGCTGCCTCAGGGAAATCCATTTTATGAATGGGCGCTTTAATCAGTTTTTCAATCTCTCTGATTCGGTACAGTTCTCTGGAATGGCAGATGGAGAGGCATATTCCGGTTTTGCCGGCACGTCCGGTTCGGCCGCTTCTATGTGTATATACTTCGGGGTCATCAGGTAATTCGTAGTTGATTACATGGGTGATGCCATCTACGTCAATTCCACGGGCGGCCACGTCAGTCGCTACTAAAAGTTGGAGTGATTTATCTCTGAAACGTCTCATCACCCTGTCACGTTGTTGCTGTGAGAGATCGCCATGAAGTGGTTCGAGCGCATATCCTTCTTTGCTGAGTTTCTCTGCAACTTCCTGTGCTCCTGCTTTTGTGCGTGTAAAGATGATACCGTAGAGTTCGGGATTGAAATCAATAAGCCGCTTGAGTGCTTCAAAACGAAGGTGGGCACTTGTCATATAATACTGGTGCTCGATGTTTGCATTTGTAGCATTCTTTTTGCCGATAGTTATTTCAACGGGCTTGTTCATGTAGTTGCGTGAGATAGCCCTTACATCATCAGGCATAGTGGCGCTGAAGAGCCATGTGGCTTCACGGTTAACTGTGTTTTCCAGGATGAAGTCGATATCGTCTCTGAAGCCCATGTTCAGCATTTCATCCGCTTCGTCCAGGACTACGTATTTTACTTTGTGCAGATCGATTGCCTTACGTTCGATAAGATCAATAAGGCGCCCGGGTGTGGCTGCTACAATTTGTACACCTGATTTGATGTTTCTTATCTGTGCAGTGATTGAAGTGCCTCCATATACTGCTTCTGTGAAAATTTGTTTTTTGTATTTCTTGAAATCTTTGAAATCGTTGTGAATCTGAATACATAATTCTCTGGTCGGGCATACAATGAGAGCCTGTGGATACTTGTGATTCGCTTCGATTAATTGCAACAGGGGAAGTCCGAAGGCGGCTGTCTTTCCTGTTCCTGTTTGTGCCAGTCCGACAAAGTCTTTGACGCCTGTAAGTAGTACGGGGATTGCTTTTTCCTGGATAGGAGTAGGAGATTCAAATCCTAAATCGGTGATAGCATGAAGCAGGCTTTCCTCAAGTCCCAGATCGGTGAATGATGTCATTCTAAATTTTTTAAGGGCGCAAAGGTATCTGTTTTGAGGGGGTTCTTAAGATTTATTTAAAACTTAATCCATAAATATTAGCCAATAAACCTGAGGCAGCAATGGAGGTCTGTAAATTGTTAGTTAACAGAGATTTCACGAGTCGGGCTATGTCCGGCGTATTAAAGTTGTTATTTTCACCCCAAAAATTAAACTACCATGAAAACAAGACTCTTTCTCGCCTTGTCATTATTTTTTCTGACAGGGACTCTTTCCGCACAAAATTTTGTCATCGGAATCAAGGGCGGCGCCAATATGGGAAAAATTGACGGCAAAACGTTTAAGGACGAATTCAAGATGGGATATCAGGTAGGAGCCTTTGCTACCATACCACTGGGTAAAAGAGTGGGTTTACAGCCGGAGGTTGTGTTTAATCAGATTAATGTAGATACAAGTAGCCAGTTCAGTGACATCTACAACGACTTCTCGAATAATGTAAAAGGAATCCAGTTGAAAGAATTGCTTATTCCACTGATGCTGAATGTAAATCTGAACAAGTATCTCGCATTGCAGGTTGGGCCACAGTTTAGTGTGGTTTTGGATCAGGATAAGAATATCCTTCAAAATGGAAAGGATGCGTTTAAGAGTGGAAATTTTGCGGTGGCTGCAGGGCTGCAGGCGGCGTTTTCAAAGTTCAGAGTGTATGGCCGCTTTGCAGGTGGAGTTACTAACCTGGACAATGTGGGTAATAATGACTCCTGGAAAGTGCAGAATATACAATTAGGTATTGGCCTGGCATTATAAGCCGGCTGATGCTAGCGAATCCTTTCCAATTTACCGTGTTCATTGAGCCTGATGATTTGGGAAGGATTTTTCATTTCGAGGAATTCGCGGGCATATTCCACTACGTAATCTGCTTTTGAAAGAATAGAATCGTCTATTTCATTGTAAAGAGAAGGTGTAGGGTTACCTGATACGTTAGCAGAGGTGGATACGATTGGCCTTCCCAGTTGTTCAATTAGCTTTCTGCAGAATGAGTCAGAGGCAATCCTGATGGCAATAGTGCCGTCTTCATTTATTAAGTTGGATGGGAGGTGGGTTGCTCTTTCGAATATAGCGGTAGTGGGAGCTTTCGAAAGTTTCATTTCTGATAAAAGTAATTCAGAAGGGCGTTCCACATACAGCCTGAGCATATCCTCACTGCTCATGAGTATAATCATTGATTTCTTATGACTTCGCTGTTTTATATTGTATATCCTTTCAACAGATGTGGCATTTGTGGCATCGCATCCTATACCCCATACAGTGTCGGTGGGGTACACAATTATTCCTCCGCTTTTCAGAGTAATTAGTGCTTGATTAATGGAGGCATCGAAAGTGTTCATTGGTGAGGAGTAGATTTTAGCTCAGACTGTCAAAATTAGATTTTAGTAGCTAATTGGGATATTGATTATCTATTTACTGATAATTCGTTAAGCTAATTATTGATTTATTACCGCCGGTATAATCTTTGCCCCGAAGCAAAAGCCGTAATGTATTTTTGCTCTCAAAAGATAATAATGGACTTAGAATTACTGATTGCAGAGGCCTGGAAGAACCGTGATTTGCTCGCAGATGAAAAATATCTCAATGGGATAAGGAGTGTTATAGACCTGGTGGACAAAGGACAATTGCGTGCCGCATCACCTGACCCGGAAATGCCGGATGGATGGAGAGTGAATGAATGGGTGAAGCAGGCAATCTTATTATATTTCGGTATTCAGAAGATGGAGACCTATTCGCTGCCGCCTTTTGAATTTTATGATAAGATGAAGCTTAAGTCGGATTATGCCTCCATTGGTGTGCGGGCGGTACCGCATGCAGTAGCCAGGTATGGAAGTTTTCTCGGCAGGAATGTGGTGATGATGCCTTCTTATGTAAACATAGGTGCGTATGTGGATGAGGGTACGATGGTGGATACCTGGGCTACGGTAGGGAGTTGTGCACAGATTGGTAAGCATGTGCATTTGAGTGGTGGGGTAGGTATCGGTGGTGTGCTGGAGCCACTGCAGGCGAGTCCTGTAATTGTGGAAGACGGTTGCTTTATTGGAAGCCGTTGTATTGTGGTTGAGGGCGTAAAGGTCGAGAAGGAGGCTGTGTTGGGTGCCAATGTAGTGTTGACCCGGTCAACAAAAATTATAGATGTGAGTGGAGATGAGCCGGTTGAGTACAGAGGATATGTGCCTTCGCGTAGTGTCGTCATTCCGGGTACGTATCCGAAGAGGTTTCCAGCAGGTGAATTTCATGTGAGTTGTGCCCTGATAATCGGAAAAAGAAAAGAAAGCACTGATAAGAAGACAAGCCTTAACGATGCGCTGAGAGAATTCAATGTGAGTGTCTGAAGTGTAATCTTGTCTAAAACAACAGTCCCCGCTTATGCAGGGACTTTAATTAGTTGTAAGAAAGTTTTGTTTCTTTTGGAAGCTTTTCGTGGATAATGGATAAAAAAGAAGTTGAATGAAAATAGTTTTTAGTTCGGGGTTAGTTTTTTTTAGGATTTAGGATTTTTTTTCAGCGGATTTGGATTTTGAACTTGTTTTTATCATTCAACTTCTGATACAAAAATAGGGGTGGGCAAAACAATATCATAGCGCACTATTGCCCAATTTTGGATTCAAAGGAAATACTGCTATTATAGTAAGTTTACGATTCATCCGGCGGGTACTTCTCCTATTTTATACTGGAGATAAAGGTTTTCAATAGAAGGTAATACTGTAGAATATGTTTCTTTGCAGAAATGAAAAGTGGATTTGTAAATATTTTCGGAAAGCCTAATGCTGGTAAGAGCACATTGCTCAACCTGTTGGTGGGAGAGAAATTGGCCATTGTCACGCCTAAAGTACAGACTACGCGCCATCGTATCAAGGGAATTGTGACTACTGCTGAGTATCAGATTATATTCTCAGATACTCCGGGAATCATTGAACCGAAGTATAAACTGCATGAGAAGATGATGGATGCTGTGAAATCTGCCCGGGAGGATGCCGATGTGAAACTATTTGTTGCAGATGTTACAGATAATCCGGAAGAGGTAGAAGCTGTATTTGCAACCTTTAAAGATAAGACGCCCACTATTGTGGTGATTAATAAGACAGATCTGGCACCGGAAAAGGTGTCTGATGCAATTTCTTTTTTTCATGACAAAGGCTACAAGCACGTGTTGCCGATCTCCTGTACGATGGGCGCAGGTATTGCTGAGTTAATGAAGTTGATAGTGTCATTGTTACCTGAGGGGACTCCATTTTATGATGAGGAGAACCTTACGGATCTGCCTATGCGTTTTTTTGTGGGCGAAATAATCAGAGAAAAGATTTTCTTACTTTATGAAGAGGAGGTGCCCTACCATACTACAGTGCTCGTGCAGGAATTTAAGGAAAAGAGTACCCTGGTGAAGATCAGGGCCGACATCATAGTCCAGCGGGAAACACAGAAAGCGATTTTGCTTGGGCGTCGGGGCGCTATGATTAAAGAACTGGGTACCCAGTCAAGAAAGGAGATTGAAGCTTTTATAGGAAATAAAGTGTTTCTTGAACTCTTTGTGAAGGTGCGACCCAGGTGGAGGGATAATGACACACACCTGAGGGAATACGGATACAATTAACACATTAGATTATGCAGCCCTTACAGGAAGACTTTTGGGATTATTGCTATCTGCATAATATGGCGGGTTGGGATATCGGTATGTTACCTCCTGCAATCAAAGACTATCTTGATACTATTCCGGATACACATGCCGCCATTCTGATTCCGGCTTGTGGAAGAGCCTATGAAGCACATTATCTGGCAGAGAGAGGATTCGATAATGTTACCATTCTGGATATCTCAGCCGTTTTGATAAAGGAGTTGAAGCAAACATTCAAAGGGAAGCCGGTGAATGTGTTACACGGTGATTTCTTTAACCATGAAGGGAAGTATGATTTGATAATTGAACAGGCTTTCTTTTGTACCGTGCCGCCGGAAGATCGTGGCCGTTTTATAAACCATCTTCATGGATTGTTGAATGATGGCGGTAAGTATGCAGGACTTTTCTTTAATGAGTCGGTAGGTTACCGGGACAGGCCTCCGTTTACTTTGGATATAGAAGGATACAGGGCATTGTTTTCAGAGGTTTTTGAAATAACAAGATTAAGCCTATGTGCGCAATCCATCGATTCGAGGAAAGAAAAAGAAATATTTTTTGAATTCGTAAAGAAAAGTCAGGATTAACAGGCGCACACACTTAATTTTGGCGGATTACTGAAATTCAGGAATATGAACTCATTCGGAAAAAATTATCGTGTACAAATTTTCGGTCAGTCGCACAGCGAATTGGTAGGGATTACCCTCGATGGGATACCACCCGGAATTGAGATTGCCCCCGAAGATTTTACAGAGGATCTGGAACGCAGAAAACCGGGAGCCAGGGCTACCACCCCCCGCAAGGAAGCAGATGCACCATTGATTAAGACAGGTATTTTTAATGGCAGGTCTGCCGGGTCTCCGCTCACCATATTTTTTGAGAACAATAACACGAGAAGTGGCGATTACGAAAAGCACCATGCCTTTCCACGTCCGGGCCATGCCGATTTTGTAGCCACTGAAAAGTTTAAAGGATTTGAAGACTACAGAGGAGGCGGCCACTTTAGCGGCCGGCTTACAGTATGCCTGGTTGCAGCGGGTGTGGTAGCAAAGAAAATTATTCAGCATTACCTGAGGAGTAAGGAGGTGCAGTTCGAAACCCGGATTTTGGAGGTAGGGGGCGAGCAGGATATTGAAAAAGGAATTGATAAGGCTGTTCAGGCAAAAGATTCTGTAGGTGGTATTATTGAATGTACAGTCAGGAATCTGCCTGTGGGTTTGGGAGAACCGTTTTTTGATTCAGTAGAGTCTGTTATCAGTCATTTAATATTTGCAGTGCCTGCAATCAAAGGTATTGAATTTGGCAGCGGGTTCGCAGCAGCCAGAATGTTTGGTTCAGAACATAACGATGCCATCTTGGATAGTTCGGGTAAAACTGCCACTAATAATGCCGGAGGTATTACCGGTGGAATCACAAATGGGAATGATATAGTGTTCAGAGTGGTTGTAAAGCCTACTTCTTCCACACCGAAGGTTCAGGAGACCTTTAATCGGGAATCCGGAAAAGTGGAAGCCTTTTCTGTCAAGGGAAGACACGATCTGTGTATTGCTCTGAGAGCACCTGTCGTGATCGAGGCTGCTGCAGCTATCGGTATTGCAGATCTGCTTATGGAGTCGGGAATCAGATAACAGAAGCAGGATTAACTCTCCCTTTTATTTTCCATCAGCAAACGAAGGGCATGGTCTATGCTTCCTGCATTTTCAATTCTGCCGTCATTTACGAAGAAAATCTGGTCGGCGTTAGCAATAGTATTAAGGCGGTGGGCAATAATTACCTTGGTGGTTTTTTCAGGTAACTTATCCAGAATCATTTGTAATTGCTGTTCTGTAACTGTGTCAATATTTGCAGTAGCCTCGTCGAGTATAAGAAGGTCAGGATTCCGTAATACAGCTCTTATGAACGCAATTATTTGTTTTTGTCCTAAACTCATACTTTCTCCCATATCCTCAATCTTAGTATTAAGCCCGTCTTCGAATCCTTTTATCAGTTCTTCAAAACCGTCATTACGAAGCCTGATGTAAAGGTCATGGTCAGAGATGTCCTGCAATTCATCGTTGCCGAATACAATATTATCGCGAAGGGTGCCATCAAACAAAAAGGGTTCCTGAAGAATGAAGCCGATCTTCCTGCTCAAAACCGAAGCAGTGAATTCACGTATAGAGGTGCCATTGAGTTTTACTTCACCGGTGTCTGCATCATACAGCCTGGCAATCAGAGACGCTGTAGTTGTCTTACCACCGCCTGTTGGGCCTACAAATGCGTATGTTTTCCCTCTGTCCAACTCAAGATTAATATTGCTTAGAATTTTCTTTTCCGGTTGATATTGGAATGATACATTATGGAAGGAGAGCAGGGGAGTGTCTGGCGTGGTGAGGTTGTTATTATTAGTGCCATACACAAGATCTGAGTCCATATTTAGAATGACCGAAATCCTGTCCCATGCGGCCATGGTGGTTTGGAATCCGGCCCAGAGGCTTGCGATTTGCCGTAATGGACGATAGAAAGCATTAGTGTAGGCTATGTAGCTGATTAGCAGCCCCACGGTGAAGTTGCCGTGTATGATTAAATAGAGTCCGTAAGAGAGTACCGTAAGTTGCGCTATGTTGCCACAGAGTGTAAATACCGGCTCGTAGAGCCCGTTTGCCAGCCCGGCAATGATGGATGCTTTATAATTTTCGTTG
>JACFNA010000389.1 GCA_019455085.1 Chitinophagaceae bacterium | reverse complement strand
TGGCATAATGTAGGGCAACGTTTGAACGATGAATGATGCCTTTTCCTTATCGGGCAAACGTTCGTAAAGATTCTTTAGCTCCGAAGGCTTTAGGGCTTTCATTAAAAACCTTTCTAACATACCTTTAGGAGTGCGAACGCTATCCCTTGGCCGACCTGCCGGGTTTGCTGACTTCATGCCTACTTTCCATAGTGGGTTTGCCATAATTTTATGCCTTTGATCCAGTGTAAAAATACAAACTTTTTACTGTTTCTGTTACTTCTTTGATACTTCATTTTATAGATACCCATACTACAAAGGGTTACAGGTCAATATAATGTGCTGGTAACAGGCACAATACCGGTTTTTTTTGGCCGGGCGTTTTGTTTCTTTCTCTCTCACTTTCTTTGCTTTCAATCGCTCAAAAAGCAGATCATTTTCTTTTCTCAAACTGATATACTGCCTTTCCAATTTATTATAGCTCCTTCTTAATTCTGCAATTACTTTTTTATCATTCATGGCTTATCAATTTTCATTAAAAAACAAGCCTCTCCATCTAAGAGGCCGGGTGTGAATTTCTTTTTAAATTCAGTTTCTACCTGTGCAATAGTTTTTGAATATTCAGTTACCGGATAACCTTGCTCGTTATAAAGTACTTCAAAATTTTCTGTGGCTGTTTTCAGCCAAACTATTTGCAGGTTATCAAATTTTTTTCCGGTTTGGTTGATCCATTGGATGTGGCAAATATCATCCGTGGATATGCTTAGCAATGGCTTCGGCTTCGCGGGTGCAGGTTCAACTATTGGTGCAGCATCTTTAAAATGCACTCCTGCATCCCTACACATGGCAAAGAATGTAGCCAGGTTTTTTGTTGAACTGGTTTTAAGGCATTTGGTAAATTGTTCATCGGTTTCATGTGGATCGTATCCGGGATAATTTTGTGAAACTGCGTGAAAATATTGCCTGCCTTGTTCGCCTAAACTTGCAAAAGAACATCCCAGTGCAAACCAATCGTTATAACGGGCCGTTATATCAATTTTGCGGGCACTTATTTCGTTTATACAGTATTCTATCCGCTCGGTTTCAAAATCGCCTGTATTGCCCTTAAAATGGGTTTTAGGATAAACTGCTTTAGGTCGGGAATAAAATTTATTTAACGGCTTTGCATCATGGTTAAAATAGGCTTCGGGGTCATAAGAATATCCCCGCAAACGTGAAACATCTTTGCAACTTTCATCAATGATAATGCCCATGCTTGCAAATGCTTTTTGTATAAATTCAAAATATTTTTTGTGATGCTCCGGCTCTACGATAGGTATTAATCCCCACAAGCCACGCCCGGAAACGG
>JACFNA010000388.1:838-1334 GCA_019455085.1 Chitinophagaceae bacterium | reverse complement strand
GTTACCCTTGGCCACCGAGTTTCCTCCTTACGGTAATAAAAATAGCGATTGAACTGGCCCAAGTAGGCCCGGGTTAATAACATCCAGATTTCATCAAGCAGATTAGTTAAGGCGGTCTGTGCTTGGCCGGCTTCATTGGGAGACAGCGGGCTTACCTTATCCAATATCAGGCGCCCCTCTGTTGCGCGCAGGTTATCAATTCGCTCAACTAATTTTTTACCAAAATCATTGTGGCGCCAACTGGTTCCGGGGCCATCCCGCCCAACTTGAAAAAGAATGAAATGTTTAACCACCTCAACGCTGGTTGTTTCAAGGGCCACCTCTAGCAAATTTTTGATTTGATGCTTCTCCATGCTGCTGTTGGCTATCTTTGTATCCTTATCAACCAAGTTGACCATATTTTGGATGAGTTGGTTCATAGATTGCTCTACTTCGTATTGTATAGCCATCTGTTGGCGAAGTTTGACCCTCTCTTGGGCTCTTTCTTCTGGAGTTA
>JACFNA010000388.1:0-828 GCA_019455085.1 Chitinophagaceae bacterium | reverse complement strand
TTGATTGCTCATAAACTTACCTCCGCTTGATAGTGGAATGGAAAACAGACAGCTATCTGTCCCAGTCCCTGTTGGCGCAGGGCACGATTGCCAAGCCCGGTTGCTTCCAACTCTAATAAATGCGTGGCCAGTGCTTCAAGAGACAGATGCTCACTACGATACAAAAAAACACTACCCATATCTATAACTAATTGAGTACGACGAGGTAGACCGGCGCCCATATGCCACCCGCCTACCATGTGGTGATTGGCAAAGGCCCGTTCCAAAGTTACTTTATCATCAAAGCCAAGCATCTCCGGATGCGGTGCGGTTGCTGGTAAGCCCTGCCAGGTGAGGCTGGTGGGTGAAAGCAACGTAACACTAAAATAAAGAGTGTCATTTGGAAGCGAGTCAATTCCCGCCACTCGCTGATAAAACTCCCACTCCTGCCGTAACAACTGATTAAATTTCTTAATCCGTTCAGACAGTTCTGGCAGATGATTATCCACTTTAGCTGCAGGTACTGCTTCGATTTGAACTTTGCCTAAACCTCTTGATGGGCTATGACCCAAAGCCGGTAATTGAGGTAGCCAATAGTTCAAAATAGCGGCTTGTTTTGCAGTCGCGCGAATGCTTCCCCTAACTGTGGTGGTTCCACCGTACTTATCCAGAGGGTCGATGATTTCTTCTATGTAAAGCTGACCATCGGCAGCCACGGATCGATAACGATTGATAGCAGTATGAGATGTACGGCGAACAGGCAGAGAGACATCATCAAATTGCAAGCGCGCATTTGAGGAAGAATTGTCAAGTTGGAGCATAACCAAACTACTCGTAAACGAGTCGACT
>JACFNA010000098.1:9576-11378 GCA_019455085.1 Chitinophagaceae bacterium | reverse complement strand
CGTGAGCGTAGTAATTCGCGGCACTATCACACAGTTGATGACACCCGATCACATGCGTGGCAGAGTGATGAGTGTAAATTCCATGTTTGTCAACAGCAGCAACGAATTGGGACAATTCGAAAGTGGGGTTACAGCCAAACTCATGGGCACTGTCCCTGCAGTACTATTCGGCGGCTGTATGACAATTGCCATCGCAATCGGTTGCTGGTTTAAGGCACCGGCTTTGAAGAAAATGGAATACTAACGAACCGGATACAGATAAACCAGATGAAAACAGTAATACCTTTGTCTGTAATAATCGAGTGATGAGAAAATACATCCTATCAATTTCAGGTTTTACAGTGGGCGGGCTTTTCATTGCTCAAAGGCTTATGGCACAAACCAATGAACAGGTGAATACAGAAGCACCACGCAGGGAATTTATGATTCATCCCTGGATATGGAGCGTGGGAGGATTCATCGTACTCCTGATCCTCATTGTGTATCTGAAACTGCATCCCGAACCCCGTGAAAAACTACCGCAACATCTAGAGAAAGAATAACATACTATTGTACAAATCCATTTTTGTAGGCCAGATAATGCGACTTCACAAAATCCGTAACCAGATAACTTACCAGTTTACCCGTTAGCTTCGAGGCAGTACCATCATCCAGCGCCACTGCGCCTTCGCAAATATGAAGATAAGCCACGCTCACTTCCGTAGGTATAAAATTCACAAACACACGTGCATGAAGCGGAGAGATACCCGATGGTGACATTGCACTCGACACCACATTTTCAATGGAATCCATATCCAGTTCAATTCCTGTATAATGATCTTCCACAAAGCCCGTTGCCCGTGCCACTGCCTGGATAAAATTAAATTTCTCCCTCAGGAAAATATCCTCATAAGTGATGTAGTCCACAAAAGGATTATCCTGCAAATCGCGCCTTATATTCTCCTGCATATAGTTCTCATGTAGTCCCACAATGAAGTACTTGCTCAGATAGCCGTCGTCATCTGCATATCTGAAGGGGTTGCCCGAATGCCGCCCCTCTCTTGTCCTGTAATCGGCATGTGCATCCAGATTAATAGCGCTTACCTGCGCTAAAGGAATTACTCCTGCCGAATACAACCCTTTGGCCGCGCCTTTTATGGCACCATAGGCATTGTTATGCCCCCCTCCGATAATCACCGGTATCTTCTTATTTCTACAAATCGTCTTTACCAAATCCTCTACCCGACTATCAATTTTCTCTACCAGTGCCCGCAAAGCCATCACTCGTTCTTCCCCATTTGGTGCTGTAGCGTTTACCAGTTTTATTTCCTCTGCAAAATCAAAAGCCCCTGCCAGAAACAACTGTTCAGAGGGCAGAAAATTATTACTCTGGACATTCAAAAAAGACTGTAGAAATGAAGGCCATAAGGTACGTGCACCGCCTATACCCCCATTAGCCTGCACTCCGGCATCCTCGGGCACTCCGAAGATAATGTACTTAGCGTCCGTCCGGCTTAGCTGCTCCTCCATAGAGGTATCCGAACCGTCAAAGCAACCAATTACCTCACCCAGCTTCGTTTCGTATTTACGTATATTAGTAAGTGATAGTATCTCTTTCTTCGTTAGCGTACTGAAATTTGCAATCATCTTTTTACAATTATTTTAAATAAAATCACCATCAATCATTACCCTGTCAATGTGGTTATCTCCAAATGCATAAGGCAGGTAAGCAAGTGAAGTAACCGGTTTAGTGAATATCAGATTGGCTTTCTTCCCTCTCGAAATACTCCCTGACGATGCGGCCACTTCCATCGCAAAGGCTC
>JACFNA010000098.1:0-9534 GCA_019455085.1 Chitinophagaceae bacterium | reverse complement strand
ATAGTGGCCGCATTGATAGCTTCTTCCGGCAACATCTTCATCTGGATGCAGGCCAGTGAAAGCATCGTTTGCATATTCCCCGACGGACAGGAGCCCGGGTTAAAGTCTGTGGCCAACGCAATCGCCGCATTGGAGTGTATGAGTTTTCTCGCCGGAGGCATTGCCATCCTGAGAAAAAAAGCCGCTCCGGGCAATAGGGTCGACAAGCCATCAAAATGGCCGAGAAGTTCAATATCCTTGTCCGTTAAAGTCTCCAGATGATCCAGCGATACGGCACCTGCCTGCATTCCGGCTTCTATGCCCCCGATACTATTCAGTTGGTTGACGTGCAATTTAGGCCTGAGGCCGTACTGTCCTGCAGCTTCACAAATACGCAGCATCTCTTCCGGCGAGAAGAATCCTGTTTCGCAAAAAGCATCTACATAATCTGCCAATCCCTCTGCAGCAATCACCGGCAGCATCTTATCAATGATTTCACTGATATACCCTTCATGGTTTTCTCTATACTCAATCGGATACGCATGTGCCCCCAAAAAGGTAGCCCTGATATGCATCCTGCTCTTTTCCTTTAACCTTTTTATTACTCTGAGCATCTTCAGCTCACCTTCTACCGACAATCCGTAGCCACTCTTTATCTCTACAGCCCCTGTTCCATTCTTAGCAATAGCCATCAGCCGTTGCCATGCCAGTTCGAATAATCTGTCTTCTGAACAGGCTGCAATTTTCTTAGCTGAATTAAGAATACCTCCTCCGGCAGCGGCAATCTCTGCATAGCTTGCTCCCCGGATTTTCTGTACGAATTCGGCTTCACGGCTCTCTGCAAATACAAGGTGGGTATGGCTGTCGCACCAGGCAGGCAACACTATAGTAGATTCGGGCACCTGCTCTCCTCCATACTTTAAGTCTTCCATCCGGCCTACTTCACTGATCTCTCCGCCCTCCACGATCAGATAACCATTTGAAATCGACTGTAACTGTGCCAGCTGTTTTCCGCGCAAAGGCCTGCCAGGCGCCCCGATGCCTGCAATAAGTGAAATGTGTGAAAATATCCTTGTGTTCATTGCAGCTAAAGATAATTGGAAATTATTGTCCTTTTCTCAATTTTTTAAAAATACAGGCGTACTTTTTGCGAACAATAATGACATGAAAAAATATACCAACGAACTGATCCATGAAACCAGCCCCTACCTGTTGCAGCATGCACACAATCCGGTAAACTGGTATCCCTGGGGCCCCAAAGCCTTTGAGAAAGCAAAGAAAGAAAACAAAATGCTTATCATCAGCATCGGCTATGCAGCATGCCACTGGTGCCATGTAATGGAAAGAGAAAGTTTCATGGATGAGGAGGTTGCACAAATAATGAATAACCACTTTGTTTGTATCAAAGTGGACAGAGAGGAAAGGCCAGATATAGACCAGATATACATGACAGCCGTTCAACTCATTTCAGGCAATGGAGGCTGGCCACTAAATGCACTCGCGCTACCCGATCGAAAACCTTTCTTTGCCGGTACTTATTTTCCAAAAGACAGGTGGATACAATTACTCACTTATTTCATCCATCAATACAAAACAAACTACCGCGAAATAAAGGAGCAGGCTCACCAGCTCGCCAATGGGATCGCAGAGAACGACATTATTGCCCCACCCACAGAATCGGCAATTTTTACAAAGGAAATGGCGGAAGAGGTCGCTCACAAACTCCACAGGCAGGCTGATAAAGTACACGGCGGATTATCGGCCACTGTGAAATTTCCAATGCCTTCTGTATGGAGTTTCTTACTAAAACGTGCAGTGATAAGTGGTAATGACACAGACCTGGAACTCGTAAACCTTACCCTGACAAGAATGGCAAAGGGTGGCATTTTTGATCAGATTGGAGGAGGTTTTGCACGATATACCACTGATCCATTGTGGCATGTGCCCCACTTCGAAAAAATGCTTTATGATAACGCACAGCTTATTTCATTATATGCTCACGCGTGGCAGGTCACACACAATCCGCTCTTCCGTAACACAGCATTATCTTCCATCAAATTTGTGATCAGAGAACTCTACTCAGGAGAGGCCTTCTTTGCATCGCTCGATGCTGACAGCGAAGGTGAAGAAGGAAAGTTTTACTCCTGGACATACGACGAAATCCACCAGGTATTGGGCGACAGCGCCATTTTGTTTTGCGAATACTATGGCATTTCAAAAAGTGGTAACTGGGAACACGGGAAAAACATCCCTGACAGAAATCTGATGAATCCACTTGCAAAAGAAATTCAGGATGCGAAGACGGCACAAATACTGGATGAAGCACTTTCTACGCTGCTGCACGAAAGAGAAAAGAGAACAAGGCCTGCAACAGATGATAAAATCCTGACTTCATGGAATGCTTTGATGGCCATTGCATTCGCAGATGCATACAGGGCTTTTGGCGAAGAGGAATACTATGATTACGCACAAAAGACAATAGACTTTATCATTTCCAGAATGAGAAATACTGACACTGGCAATCTGTTCAGAAACTTTCAGAAAGGACGTGCGTCCGTTCATGCTTTCCTTGACGACTATGCCTTTACTATCGCTGCACTAATAGCATTCTATCAACTCAGTTTTGATGTGAACTATTTGAAAATAGCAAAGGAACTGACTGACTATACACTTGAAAATTTTTACGACCAGCGTACCGGCCTGTTCTTCTACAACGATAAAGATTTCAACGAAATAATTGTGAGAACCAAAGAGCTTACAGATGATGTCATTCCATCATCAAACAGTACAATGGCGCATAATCTGGGAGCACTTGGACAATACTTTGATGATACAGCGTACACAGAAAAATCGGTGCAAATGTTAAAGACACTTTTGTCAGGAATCCTCGCGCACCCTGCGTACTATTCAAACTGGGCTGCACTGTTGCTCCGAGAAGCATATCCTCAGAGCGAAGTGGCTATAATCGGAAATCGCTGGAAGAAACAATTACAGGCACTTCAACAACATTATCTTCCTGCAACCACCTTTTGCGGAAGTGCATCTGATGAAAACCTTCCTCTGCTGGAATCTAAATATAAACAAGGCAAAACTCTTATCTATGTATGCCGTAACAAATCGTGCCAGTCGCCCACAGAGGATGTGGAAGAAGCGCTGAAACAAGTGTCTGTAATACCCGGATAACTATTTTCATTTTCCTGCGTTGCAAGATAAAAGGTAGTCATCTGTACTAAAGGATTGATAAAATCAGCCCGCGAATATTTTTGGGCACTATTTTTTATTGACACTTTTCAGAAGAAAATAATGTTACCATGAAATACTTAATGATTATACTGTGCTGCTGTTTCGCATTCACTGCCAAGGCACAGGATTTCAGCTACACAAAAACAGATACGGCCAAAATAAAATCAACCATCCTGAAACAAAAATCACAACAGCCTGTAGCTACTCCCATGTACAGGGATACCAGGCTGGGGAGCAGTAGTCCGCTTTACAACACCTACCAAAAAAATGACAATGGCGCCGGAGCGATTACTACCAACCCTAATAAGTCCGGTGGCATGATACCTATCTCATCTGAAGAAATGGCAATTGATTCTGCAGCCGCAAAATTGACCCCTGAAAAACACATGTACAGAGACACACGACTGGGCAGTAGCAGTCCGCTCTATAACACTTACGAAAAGAATAAAGAAGGGGCAGGCGCGGTGACTACTAATCCTATCAAGAGATAGGCCTTCCTGACCGAGGGCTATAAAAGAAAAAACCCTGAACTGGAAAATTCAGGGTTGTGATCCGGCTGGGACTCGAACCCAGGACCCATACATTAAAAGTGTATTGCTCTACCAACTGAGCTACCGAATCTTTCCTTTTAAAAAGGTGTGCAAAAATAGGGCAAAAAGGCATTGAGCCAAACTTTTAAAATGTTTTTTTTCAACACACCTGCATTAAGGCGGTTTTGGCGGTCTCAGGGGCAAGCCCTAAGTATTAACTGTATTGTCTTTTAGCGATTTAGTCGGCTTTCTCTGTTATTTTTGTCAAAATTGAAATCGCATGTTAAAAGACAAGGTAATTGTAGTCACCGGAGGGTCGGATGGTATTGGGAAGGCGCTGGTATCACAATTATTACAGGAGGACGCCAGAGTGGCTACATGTGGCAGATCGCAGGAAAAACTTAATGCGCTAATCACCAGCCATAATAATCAACATTTACTTGCACTCCCCTGCGACGTGAGTGATGAAGGGGAGGCGCGGGAATTCATAGAAAAAACCATTGCCCACTACGGTAAAATAGACATCCTTATCAATAATGCCGGCATATCCATGAGATCTCCTTTTAACGAAGTGTCGCTGGAAACCATGAGGAAAGTAATGGCAATTAACTTTTTTGGCGCGATCAATTGCACCCGGTATGCTATCCAATCCATCATCGACAACCAGGGATCGATTGTGGGTATCTCAAGTATCGCCGGTAACCGCGGACTTCCGGGCAGAAGTGGATATAGTGCCAGCAAGTTTGCACTTCAGGGATGGATGGAAGCATTGCGAAGCGAATTACTGGATACAGGAGTGAATGTCTTATGGGTGAGTCCGGGTTTTACCAAGTCGAACGTAAGGAAGGCCGCACTCACCAAAACCACGTCAGCACAGGGTAAATCACCATTAAATGAAGATAAACTCATGACACCTGAAGAGTGTGCTGCGCTCATCATCCGGGCTATCAAAAAAAGAAAACGCACATTGGTAATGACAGCACAGGGTAAACTCACAGTGTTTATGAATAAATTCTTTCCAGCCTGGTCTGATCGCCTGACACGTAATTTCTTCTACAAAAATGGTGTACTCATCAAATAGGCAGTCCATTAAAAGCTAAGGAAAACATAGATTTGCAGAGATATAGTAATAAATAATTTTCCGGATATCCATGGCGCTCATTACCCTTACTACAGACTTCGGCACACAAGATTATATGGTGGGTGCTGTTAAAGGGCAAATTCTGACAGCTAACCGGCAATCAACCATCATCGACATATCGCACACGCTAAACCCATTTAATTATCCACAAGCAGCCTATATCTGTAAAAATACCCTGCGCAATTTCCCTGAAGGCACAATTCATCTTGTATTAATCGACTTATTCGATAAGAATCATGACTTTCTAATATTGGTACGCCATCAAGGACAGTATATTGGCCTAGCCGATAACGGATTGATAAAAATGATTCTCGGCGAATCTCCTGTGGAGAAAGTAGCCTTATCACTTAAAAATAAGGGGCAAAAAAACACGATCACCTGTGTAAAAGTATTTGCAGAAGCCATCCGCGAAATAGAAAGTGGTAAGTCGCTCTCAGAAATTGGAGATACACAAATTGAAATTGCTGAAAAAAACTCGCTTCGTCCTATCATTACATCTAACTCCATCGAAGGGCAAATCCTGTTTATCGACCGGTTCGAAAATGTGGTTATCAATATTACCCGTGAAGAATTTGAAGAAAACAGAAAAGGCAGGAGTTTTAAAATACATTGTACCCGTGGCGAACCTATAGAAAAAATAAGTGAAACGTATGGCGATGTGCCCATGAGTGAAAAGCTGGCTCTTTTTAATACCGCAGGTTACCTGGAGATTGCAGTCAATAAAGGCAATGCAGCAGGGCTCTTTGGTTTGGAACGATATAAAGACCCCGGGCCTGATGACAGCAAGAACAGAATTCTTTACCAAACTGTGAGAATATTCTTCGAATAATCAGGGGCTAATTGGCTATATTTACCCATTAATCAAAATGTACATTTATGAAAAAAATTCTTAGTGGGATAGTCGCATTATTTTGTATTAGTGGTGTGTATGCTCAGGTAAAAATGCCGGCAGCCTCCCCTACTCAGTTTATCAAACAGGAGTTCGGGCTGGGAAGTATCGAGCTCACTTATTCGCGTCCCGGACTGAAAGGGAGAAATATGATCGGCAATATAGAGCCCTGGGGTTCCGTATGGCGTACGGGTGCCAATGCCTCCACCAAAATCCGTTTCACCGATGAGGTTACTATCAATGGAAAAAAGATAGATTCCGGAACCTATGCACTTTATACCATTCCGGCTCAGGACGGCAACTGGACTTTTATACTTAATAAAGGTGTAAACAACTGGGGTGCCGCAGGATATAAAGAAAGCGATGATGTATTAAGAATGAAAGTAAAGGCGTCTAAAAACCCAGGCAAGGTAGAAACCCTTACGATGCAGTTTTCGGATGTGAAGCCTGAAAGCCTGAAACTGAACATTAAGTGGGAAGATTTTGGACTTCAGATACCTATTTTCACTAACATCACTGACAGAATAAGGGCATCTATTGAAGAAGCCCTCAAGAGCGACAACAAGCCTTATTGGCAGGCGGCAGCCTTCTACTTCGATTACGATAAAAACTATAAAAAAGCTCTGGAAATGGTAAATGGGGCAATCGCTTCGCAAAAAGAAGCTCCATACTATATGGTCTATCAGAAAGCTGTAATACAGAAAAAGCTGGGTGACAAAAAAGGTGCAAAGGAAACAGTAACCAAGGCACTTGAAGCGGCTAAAGCAGCAAAAAATGAGAACTATACTATTATGAGCGAGCAACTACTTGCCGAACTTAAATAATATATGGAAGGGCGCTGCCCTACTACCCATTGTAAATCCCCATGACTTAACGGACATGGGGATTAATCTTTTACTTCATTATTAAGCATCTCTTTATCTTTGTACCCATTCTAAAATATATTTATTTATGAAAAAGACAGCTTTAGCATTTGCCCTATTATTTGTAGCAGTAGCAGTTTCAGCACAGCGCGGTGACAGGGAAGGCAGAACCAAATTCGGTATCGGCCCTGCAATCGGGGTAGCTACACACAACCCTTTGAAAGACGTCCCAAACAATAAAGGATGGGGATTGGGCATCGGTGGTATCCTCCAGGTAGAGCATTTCTTCCGCGAAAATATAAGTGGTGTAGCACAGGCTGGCATCATCAGTTTCGCAGGCAGATCTGCTGGCTCCAACACCAAGAACAAAGCCTATACAGCCATTCCTGTAATGGCAGGTGGCAACCTGTATGCAGGTAGTTTCCATGCCGGCGCACTTATTGGCGTTGGCCTGAACAGCCTCTCCGGATCCAATGCAACCACTTTCGCATATTCACCACAGTTAGGATATAATTTTAG
This sequence comes from Chitinophagaceae bacterium, assembly GCA_019455085.1. GTDB lineage: Bacteria > Bacteroidota > Bacteroidia > Chitinophagales > Chitinophagaceae > Ginsengibacter. The sequence goes on along the minus strand of JACFNA010000098.1, from coordinate 2,370 downwards.
CAGAAACGATTTCCCACTGGACTTTACAGTTTCTTATGACGGCTATGCCGGACATGGCGGTTTCTCTGCCCTTATGTTCAGACTGTCATTATTTTTGTAGAGACTTTTTGAGGTCACAATCATAAGATATAGATTTGCAAAACCACACTTAATCTATTATAAAATGAAACTAACAAAGCTTTTTATCTTTTCGTTTATTCTGATTGCCTTCTCAGCATGCACTGTGCGCACAGGCTCTAAAGACATCGTAAAAGGTACCCCTACCAATGCGGACTCTGTATTACCGGCTCAGAAGCACCATCTGTGGAGCGAAGCTGAAATGGAAGCCTTCAGAGAATCACTCCCCAGAGTGTATAACAGATAGTCAAATTCTTTGAGAGGATAAGAAGTAGTCTGAATCACCCGATTCCTAAAATCCTTTAATAATATCGCCCTTCAGTTTCCCGGCTGAAGGGCCTTTTTGATTAAAGGCGTGGTCAGGAGTTTTTTTTAATAATCTCATCTATATCATAGCGGGTTTACGGTTAATGCAAAGAACACGGTACCGTTTTCATACCTTTTATTCAAATATTTATTCGGACAGCGCTAAAACGAAATTTGCCTGCTTTTTCCGAGTACTAAATATCTAAGTCCCACAACAAAAAAGCCGTCGGAAAAAAATTTCCGACGGCTGATTTCTTTTTACACTCAATGGAATATTATCCCAGATAGGCTTTTAATGCATTGCTGTAACGAGCTTTTTGAAGGCGCTTAATCGCTCTTTCTTTAATCTGGCGAATACGCTCCTTAGTGAGGTCATACTTCTGACCTATCTGCTCGATGGTAACTCCATTTTCACCGTCCAGGCCAAAATAGGCATTGACGATTTCAGCTTCGCGCGGGCTCAGTGATTTGAGCACACGCCTGATTTCATTTTTCAATGAATCATGCATTACATCTTCATCTGTTTCACCCGAACCTTTCAAAAGATCGCCCATAGCTACATCTTCTGCTTCGTGCACCGGAGCATCCAGTGAAGTATGGCGGGTGTTGCTCTGGAAAATGTTGTTGATTTCAGTTTCACTCATTTCCAGAATCTCGGAAAGCTCTTCAGTAGAAGGCTCTCTTTCGTGTTCCTGCTCAAAAGCCATGTAGGCTTTGTTTGCCTTGTTGTAAGTGCCAATTTTGTTTTGAGGCAGGCGGACTAATCTGCCCTGCTCTGCCAACGCTTGTAAGATAGACTGGCGGATCCACCAAACAGCGTACGAAATAAACTTAAATCCTTTTGTTTCATCAAAGCGTTGTGCTGCTTTGATCAGGCCGAGGTTACCCTCGTTGATAAGATCACTCAATGACAATCCCTGATGTTGGTATTGCTTCGCAACCGAAACCACAAATCGCAAGTTGGCTGTTGTAAGCCTTTCGAGCGCCCTTTGGTCGCCCATCTTGATTTTTTGCGCGAGAATGGTTTCTTCCTCAGGAGTAATCATTCCGATCTTTGAGATTTCCTGCAGATACTTCTCTACAGCCTGCGAATCTCTGTTCGTGATCTGTGTAGCAATTTTAAGTTGCCTCATATTTGTACTCTGTGTTTATTTTTATGTCCGTATAAGGATAAAAATGGATGGGAAAGTGTTGCAAAAGATTTGCTAATTCGCAGTGGTCTTTTAAACTATTCGCAAAAGTAATGTGTTAAATTAACATTTCATAGCTTTTAGCCCAAGAAAATAGTTAATTATTTACTCAGGCTTTCCATCTCTTTCTGCCCTGATCTTCTTTTTCGACGCCAATCTGTTCCGAAATCCTCGCTCCTTCCCTTTCATTTTTGCAATTCACCTCTGCTCAGGATTATCAATGCAGTGATCAGCAAATTCCATTCCTATTCACACATACCCGCCATTATGTCAAATAAAAAATATTTTTCATGCCTTGTTTTACGTACCATCCCCATCGGTCTCCAATAAAAACCTCTACACACAAAATGTCCATCAAAAATGGAATCTCCATTATCTTTAGCGCATGATAGACTATAGATCTGACACCGTTACCCGCCCCGGAAAAGAAATGAGGGAGGCTATGCTCAGCGCCAAAGTAGGCGACGATGTATTCGAAGAAGACCCGACCGTGAATGAGCTTCAGGAATATGCAGCATCGCTTTTCGGGATGGAATCCGCACTTTACTGCCCCAGTGGTACTATGACCAACCAAATCGCCATTAAGGCCCATACCAGACCCGGAGATGAGGTGGTGTGTGAAGCCCAAAGCCATATCTATGTGTACGAGGGAGGTGGAATCGCCTTTAATTCGGGCTGCCAGGCGAAGCTGATACCGGGCCATCACGGCAGAATCACAGCAGATCAGGTGCTGAATGCAATCAATCCGGACGATATC
>JACFNA010000097.1:4468-11401 GCA_019455085.1 Chitinophagaceae bacterium | reverse complement strand
CTACCTATTGAAGTAAGCAAAACTTTTTTCATCATACAATTTCTTCAAGCGCTGCAATTTATCAAATACTTCGCCCCCTGTATTTGAAATTAGCTGTATGAACTATAAAATTATGTCAAAACTAGCATTGGCCCATCCACGCACCTGATGCACCTCTGCATATTCAAACTACATTCACCGGCATTCAGGTTTACTACAAAGATTGCTTCATCCAATACGTATGGGAGTACACCTATTCAATTTAAATTCCAATAAAAAAAGTTGAAAGTATTGCACTTCCCCTGCAGGCCCACATCGCTTCCCAGTGCGATTATAGCCATTATCTTTTTGTCAATCTTCAATTTTTGTCTGTCTGGCTTCTGATATCCATTTAAGTCTGTGCGTTACACAACAAAAAATAAACATGTTTGAAAATCAATATTTTATACTTACCTTGTTTACAAATAATTGAAGCAATGAGAAAAAAAACTTTGTTTTTGGCGACTTTTATTTTCGCTATCGGTTGTGCTGAACATGCATCAGCCCAGGTATCAACTACTACTACCAACCCGGAAAGGATTGCCATGCTTGAAAAGCAGATTGATCTTCATTTCACAAAAGGCAAGAGGCAAAAGACTGCAGCATGGATCATGCTGGGTGCAGGAGCGCTGGCAGATGTAGTAGGTTCTTCGTTGAATAATAATGACAACTCCACAACAGGTAACTCAAGCGGAGGGTCGATAATAGCCGGATTGGGAGGGCTTTCTATTATAGAAGTATTCCGGTATTTTTCGGTTCATCAAAAAATATGATGAAGAGCCGATTGGCTCAATTTGAAAAGAGCATAGAGACTGCTGCTAATGAAAATGACCGAAGAGAGATTGTGAATGATGTGGTAAGCCATCTTAAGGGGAGAGCCACAGCAAATAAAATTCCCGCAATTGTAATGTCAGTGGGTGGCGGTGTACTGGCTGTGTCGGGAATCATTGTTTCAGGGAATAGAGACCGCGACAATTTTGAAGGATGGTTTACAGGCAACATCTGGGGACCGCTGCTGATTTTTTCAGGCATATCTACTGCTGCGGTCAGCATTCCTTTTTATGTAAGAGCAGGGCAATACAAACGGGCAGCATCCAGAGTGCTCGAATCCGGAAAAGTACCTGATGCGCTTTTCACTATTTCACCGGCAATCCACGCCGGCCCTAATTATGCAGGCATTGGAATGAATATCTCTCTCGGCAGATAGGGCCAATCCTATCTCGTCAGACTGTCCAGATAACCGGAAAAACGCATAAGCACATCCGCATTGATGTGAATTTGCTCCTGTGCCAGTTTCCAATGGTTTTCTTCGATTGCCTCGCGAATACCCGGCATTGTCTTCACTCCATATCCGGTATAGTAACCGGGTGCATAAATCACATGCTTGTACCACGGCCTGATGGGTAACCCATTCCCCAGAAGTTGCTGCTCGGCCCGGTATAGCTTTTTATTAAAGCCATCATCTACAGGGGCTCCCTTAGCTATGAGCCTATTGTAATAATCACTTAGCTGATCACCCGATATCTTTAGTTTTTGTAATGCATTTTCCAACGGAGAGAAATCCAGATAGGGCACATCTGATTCTTTTTGGGGCATCTTTAAACCGTTTGTCGGATCATTGGCAATGCTGAAGGCATTTGCTGCTACAAGCTTATTATCTGCTGCCACCATCTCTCTCTTGCTATTAATCAGATTAATCAGTTCGTCCTTGTATCCATTAATTGTTCTAACGAGATGGGTGAAACGGAAAGGCAGTATGTCTGCTTCTGACAGGCGAAGCACCGCTCTTCCGGCTACCTGTGCCAGTGCTTTTTCATAATGGAATCCCGGATCCTTGAATCTGATAAACATCGAATAACTGTCATAATTCGTATGATACTCCCCTCCCCTGTCTTCGCCACCAAACCCCAGGCTCAGCGCGGGTATCCCTGCATGCTGAATAAACGCAGAATAGTCGGAGCCCGACCCCAGCGCTCCTAATCTCATTTCATTATTTGAGATCGCATTAATTTTTTGCTGGGGGTTGGCTGCTCTTGATGCCTGTGCGGCACGCGAACGCTCAAATACAGAAACCGATGTCTGTGGATCTTTCACAGCCTTCGCAATCTCTGTCATAAAGGGTTCCAGCGCATGCGACCCTGAGGCATAAAGAAACCCGCGCCCGTTATTATCAGAGTTTATATAGATAATCGCTTTCTGTTGCAACTCTGCCTGATGAGTTTCTAACCATTCGGTAGAGCCCAGCAATCCCTGCTCTTCTCCATCCCACGCACAATACACCAGAGTACGTTTGGGTCGCCATCCTGCCTTCACCATTTCTCCAATGGCTCTTGCTTCCTCCAATTCAGCAGCCATCCCACTCAAAGGGTCGGCGGCTCCATGCACCCAGGCATCATGATGGTTTCCCCGAATGATCCATTCATCCGGAAACTGAGCACCCTGAATCTTTGCGATTACATTATGGCAGGGCACAATATCCCAATCAGACTCAATTTTAAGTCTGACCACTGAAGCGCCCGGCCCCACATGATAAGGGAAAGGTAGTCCGCCTACCCACTCACGGGGCACATTCTGTCCCGAAAGCGACTTCAACAGCGGTGCTGCATCTCCATATCCAATCGGTATCACGGGTATCTTCATTATTGTTTGAGCATCCTTTATATCCAGACGTTTGGCATCTTTAACCGCACCAATACCCGGAGTCAACGGGTCGCCCGGATGTATTACCATATCCATTACCGATCCCCGCTGTGTGGAGAACTCATTTTTCATAGGCCCTTTAGGATACACATCGCCCGTCATGTATCCATCATCCATCGGATCGCTGTAGATAATACAGCCTATGGCCCCGTGTTCTGCTGCTACTTTTGGTTTGGTGCCTCGCCATCCGCGGCCATATTTTGCAATCACAATTTTTCCCTTCACATCCACCCCCATCTTGTCTAATACTTCATAATCAGCCGGCAGGCCATAATTCACAAATACCAATTCTGCGGTAACATCTCCATCTCCGCTATACCCATTCATAGTGGGCAACCTGTCTTTTTGATTTGAAGTAGGGTCTTCAGGAAACCCCGGCTCTGTGAGACCTGCTTTGTATTTCACAGGGCTTAAAAGTTCCAGCACCCTGGTCTTGGGTTTTGGGAAAAGCACATAAAAGGTTTCTATTTGTGCATCCCAGCCATAACTCGTAAACTGATCCCGAATATACTCAGCCACAGCTTTGCTCCCCGGCGAACCCAGGTGATGAGGTCTTGCTGACATTAGTTTCACGTGTGCATCAATCCGTTCGGCACTGATTTTGGCATCAAATTGTTTTTCCCGAGCTGATTGTGCATCAATATTTTTCTTGAAAAATCCTGTCATTCCGGTCTGTGCATTCACACCACTCATCACAAACAGGAATGCGCAAAAAAAGATTGTCTTCTTCATGGCAGTAGGTTATTGAAATGAGTTCTAAAGGTAGATTATTGAGCGATTCTGATAAAATAGAATTTACCCAGCATCACTTCGATCAATAAACAGGCACCAGTGAGAGTTTTGCATTTCTTTTGTTTTTTGAAAATAGGAACTCTATCTCTGAATAGATAAATTTGTGAGGAACTGAGCATTATGAAGAGAAAGTTTTTCACCCTGGCTCTGGGATTTTTTACAGGTACTACCACCCTGTTTGCACAGGCATGTACGACACTCGGGCAAACACCATCTACCGCTTTCCCTGTCTGTGGCACCACAGTTTTCCACCAGGTGAATGTGCCAATATGCTCTACAAACAGCCTGTATGTGCCGGGCTGCACCAACTCCACCAATGCGAACTATGCAAATAAAAACCCTTTCTGGTACCGTTTTACCTGTTTTGAATCCGGCACACTGGGGTTTATTATCACCCCCAATGATCTGGCAGACGATTACGATTGGCAATTGTATGATATTACAGGAGTAAACCCTGACGACGTTTTTACAAATACCAACATCATAGTTACAGGGAACTGGGCGGGAAACCCCGGTACCACAGGAGCTACCGCCACAGGAGTACCTTATATACAATGCGCCTCTGCTTATAATGGCAACGAGAGCCGCTATGCACAGATGCCCAACATCATTAAAGGGCATACCTACATCTTGCTGGTAAGTCATTTTACGGATACTCAAAGTGGTTATTCGTTGAGTTTTGTGGGTGGAAGTGCTGTTATAACCGATCCAAAAGACCCTGAATTATCAACTGCAACACCTGATTGCGATGCCCAAAAGCTATACGTAAAGCTCAACAAAAAGATGAAGTGTAGTTCTCTGGCGGCAGATGGCAGCGACTTCAGGCTCAATGTACCCGGCTACAACATCACTTCCGCAGTAGGTGTAAATTGCAGCTCTTCCTTTGATCTCGATTCACTTATTCTTACTATAGACAATCCACTGCCTGCCGGAAATTATCAATTGATAATTCAGAATGGAGGCGATGGGAATACACTACTGGATAATTGTGACAGAGAAATTCCTGAAAATGACTCACTCCCATTCACAGTACTCCCGCTGGCACCTACCCCGATGGATAGCCTGATGGCTGTGCAATGTGCACCTGACGAACTGTATCTGGTATTCAGAAAACCAATTAAATGCACTTCTATAGCACCGGATGGAACCGACTTCAGGGTCACAGGCCCTACAGGTGTTACTATCCTGTCGGCTTCAGGCACCTGCACCAACGGGCTGACGAACATGATTACACTCAAACTGAGTGCCCCTATTGTACAGGGAGGCACCTACACTATTGCGCTCCAAATGGGCTCAGATGGTGGCACGCTTGAGGACATGTGTGCACAAATTACCCCACCCATTTATACAATCCCCTTTACTCTTAAGGATACGGTGAATGCCAACTTCAATTACACCCTCAATCTTGGGTGCGACACGGATACCGTTTCTTTCACCCATCCGGGAGGAAATGGTATTACACAATGGGACTGGCAACTGGATTACTTCGGCAAGTCCACTCAGCAAAACCCAACTGCCTACTATACAATCTTTGGAGAAAAAACCATTACCCTCAAAGTATCCAACGGGTTTTGCAGTGACTCTGTCACCAGAAAAATATTGTTGGACAACGAACTGAAGGCAGACTTTGATATGGCCCCTACCATCTGCCCGGAAGACAGCATTGTGTTTAAGAATACAAGTATTGGAAAAAACCTTCAATTTTTATGGAGCTTTGACAATGGATTTATTTCCACAGACGCCAATCCTGCTGCCCAGCGATACCCGATGACGGGAATAGAAACCAACTATGCTGTACGGCTCATTGCATCTAACGGTACATGCTCGGATACCCTCACACAAACACTGAAAGTACTAAACAGTTGCTTCATAGCAGTACCCAACGCCTTTACCCCTAATAACGACGGACTAAACGACAACCTATACCCTCTTAACGCATTCAAGGCAGACAACCTCGACTTTAAAGTATATAATCGTGCGGGACTGCTGGTTTTCTCATCCAACAAGTATGATGAAAAATGGGATGGCACCTATAAAGGCGAACCTCAGGATGCGGGTGTGTATATCTGGACACTAAAATACACCCACCGGGATACGGGCAAGTTTTTCTCACTAAAGGGTTCCAGTACTCTGATCAGGTAGAGAAATAACCAAACATCAGAATCCATTTTCGGTGGCATCGTCGGTTCTTTAAAAAACTAACCATCACGAACTATTATATCCAATAGCTTTTGCTCACACCGATTACCCGGCTAAAGAAAAAAGATGCATTACTTTGTACAATAATGCACAGCGATAAATTAGATAATCCTGCATGGTATGCGCTGACAGAAACACACCATAAGTTTGCCGCCGACTATCAGGGAATAAAATTTTACCAACAGGACTACTGCGTTTTCGGAGGATTCACGGAAGTTGCGCAGACAGCTAAAGCGATCGACACATACGCTTCACTTACAGATGATTTCTATATCATAGGCCAAATGCCCCGCTTCAGCGACAGGGTTCAGATAGTGCAGGAATTAATCTGCGATCAGATGGTGCTCCGCGCCCCCATGACACCAAAAGACACCGCACATATAGTAGCCCTAAACTCCGAATCTTCTCAACAGGATTTATTCAGTCTGGTAAATCTTGTACAGCCGGGTTATTTCAGAAAGAAGACTGCATTACTTGGAGATTATTACGGTATCTATGCAGACGGGATATTGGTTAGTGCAGCAGGAGAGCGCATGAAAATGAATGAGTTTACGGAAATCAGTGCTATCGTTACCCATCCCAGTTATACAGGAAGGGGATTTGCTTCGCAACTGACCGCTTTCGTAGGTAATAAAATATTTGCTGAGGATAAAACACCTTTCCTGCATGTTGCAGAAACCAATCTCAAGGCTATAAGGCTCTATGAGAAGTTAGGCTTCAGGTTCAGAAGAAAAATAAGTTTCTGGCATTTCGCCGGAGCGGACTTCATAAAAAAATAAGAGGGAGGCGCCTTCCTCACCCCCCTCCGGCTTAGCAGTTAGCCGTGATATTAATGTTTAATTCAGCTTACCTACTTTCACTTTCCATTGTTGTGGACCCGCTTCCAGCACTTCCCACGCAAAGGTGGTACCGAGTATTTTGTGCAGCGTATGGTGCTGACAACCGGTTTCGCGGTCAGACAAGACCATAAAGGCTTCACCATAACTCAAACGGTTAAACGTATCAAGAATCAATTGTTCCCGCTCTCCACCTTTTTCTGCCTTGTTGCGAATATCCACCACCTGAAGCTGGCCTGCTGAAGAAAAGTTCTGAACCACCTGAAGCAAATCCTGCCGCTGCTCAAAAGCCATCAGAAATCTGTGTGCAAATACAAGTGTAATGATTAGCAACCCGGGATATCCAATTCCCAGAATGATATAGGGAATAGTAGGGTCGCCCAGCCTT
>JACFNA010000097.1:0-4458 GCA_019455085.1 Chitinophagaceae bacterium | reverse complement strand
ACTATGCAGGTTAAATGAAAAAACACCAGCCGTCACGATGAGGCCAAACAGCCAGATACCTGACAGCCATACACCAAACTCGAACTGAGTCATAGACCTCCGCCACCAGCTTATATTACCACGAGTCTGGAGTTTACTGTCTAATAGCTTTTGGTTTGTTTCAGAAATGGCCCTGTCTTTCAGGGTCAGTAAGTCATATATTACAATGATTCCGCCGAGAACAAACAGGAACGCAAAGACCCCAAGCAATACTCTTGCCTGTGACATTGCAGGACGTATCTGATGCCCCCACCAGTCGAGCCCCAGAATCCTGTACACATAAATCTGTTTGGTGCCACCGAAAGCAAAGCTGCCTACAATACCTGAAAGGCCTACAAACAGCATCCAGAAACTGAGCTTCGACATACCATCCTTAAACCGGTTGATTCCCTTAATCTGCCTCACAGCCTCGTAAGCTGCGCCGATTACCAACAACCCGAAAGCACCGAACAATGCCATGTGGCCATGTGCAGCGGTAAGCCATGTACCGTGTTCCCAAAGATTGGCGTAAGCCATCGTCATCGTGAAACCCAACACGCCGGCACCGACCGACTCAAAAAGTGCCGACCCAAAGATGAAGTAAAATGCCGCCCGGTTCTTTATAGGTGTCACACCATGCTTTTCATCGAGATACACATGCCAAATACAAAAAATAAGAGGCAACGGTTCCAGGGCACTGAAAAGAGAGCCCCAGAATTGCCAGAATGCCGGAGTTCCTATCCAGAAATAGTGGTGCGAGTTGCCTATCAGGCCACTTAATACCACCAGGCTGATTCCCCAAAACACAGCAAATCCTACTTCTTTATCATCTGCACCGAAAAATCTCGCCAGCAAAAATCCTATCAGCGTAATATGAATAATTTCCCAAACGGCTTCTACCCAGTAATGCACTACATACCAGCGGAAATATTCCTGCAGGTCGAGCTCCTTCGTGGGGATCATTGTAAAAATCCATACTCCTACGAGGCCTACTACTCCGATGGCCAGCCCCCAATGAAGTTCATTCCATCTTTTCACTTTTTTGGGAAACATCACTAGCGTGAGATAGGCAAAAATTCCAAATCCAATAAATAACAGGATATCTGTCACGCGGCCTCCTTCCAGAAATTCCATTCCCTGTTGTAACCAGGGCGTATTACCTACCCATCCTGCAATTCCCACCTGAGCCAGCGGCAGCGTGGCTATACTCCACAATACCACTATCCAGATAGCTATGAGTAAGAGGATGGCAAGCCACCGCGGGCGCACATCACGCTGACCGAGAATAGGGCCTACAAATAGAATAGTGCCAATAAACCCCGTCACTATCCACACGATAGCGAGGTTCAGGTGAAAAGCACGAGCCACATTAAAATTGAAAGTCCCTTTCAGCAAATCAGGATCCATCTGAATAAGTGCCAGCAGCAACCCGAAGCCAATCTGCAGCGCAAAGAGAATCAGCATGGAAACGAAAAAGGGATATGCTAAACGTTGCGAATTATATTTAATTTCCATTAGTAGTCAGTTATTTTATTTTAAAGACTTGATATATGCAATTAGTGCAGAGACCTGATCGTCGGATATAGTCCCCTTGAACGAAGGCATCACTCCCTGCTGATATCCTTTCACCACATGCGCATTGGGCTCCATAATAGATTGTGTCAGATAGGCATCATCTGCATTCACTGTAGTACCATCAGCCAGCGGTACAGCAGTCCCATACAATCCTTTAAAAGTAGGACCCACGACTTTGGAACCATCAGCCGAATGGCATGCTGTGCATGCAAATTGTTTAGCCACCTGTGCACCGAGTATGGCTGGGGAAGCGGTTGTCGCAGCAGTATTATCTGTCGACTGGGAGGTATTAGCTGCCGAAGGCGACATGAACCTGAATATGCCACTGCTCTCTTCCAGTTTCCTGGCCTGATCCGCTACCACTTCCGGATCAGCAATCACCTTTGGGGGCCATCCGGCAGTGTTAATTTTTCCTGTATAGATAAAATATGCAATGAGTGCATCAATCTCTTCTGCACTGAACTGCAGGTTGGGCATCAGTGCTTTGACTCCGCCACGGTCTTCAACCCGCTCCTGAGCACCGGGAAATTTTTCCAGATAAGCGTCAATATCTGCAGGAAGTTGCTGGCCTTTTGAAAGCATTTGCTTCAACTGGATATCGACAATTGCCTTAGTGGGATATGTTCCGGGCGATCCCAGATAAGCCTTTAGCCAGGCAGGGCCGGTTTTCTCATAAATCTTGGTAAGGTCAGGTGCAAAATAAGCACCATTCCCTACGATAGTGTGACAATCCATACAACTGTATGCCTGAAAAACCTGTTTTCCTTTCAACGCAGTTACCCCTTCAAAGGTGATATTCTCTGTCCGGGGGCGCACTCTGTCTTTAGTATCAGTAAAAGAAAAAATGCTTAATACCACCCAAATTGCGGTCATCAGCCCGATTACCCATATTGCAACCTTGCGTGCCTTTTGCTCTTTTTCAATGTCCATTGTTTATCTCTTTAAATTGTTCACAAGTGTGATTTACCAGAATGATTAATGCCCTTATGAATACATAAGTCACATACCATCCGATGATAAATCCGATTACGTAATACAGTACCCAGGCTAGCGTAGAGTCTCCGAAATAGCTGAGTCCAAAAGTCCAGGGCGTCGAGACCAACACAAAGAAGGTGTTGAGCAGAAACGCAATGATAATGACCTGCTTTTTAGATTTCATTTTCAGTTTTTTTAGAATTTGAGAGGCAATGTAATAAGTCAAAAGCAAATAAAAGACTTTTATATCTTCTATTTTGGGAAAAAATGATATTCTGATGACAATTCATAACATATTGTAATACATGGACTTATCGTCTGATTTTTTTCCGTTTCTCGACATCGCTCAATTTATCGCTATGCCCCCTCCCCTGATTCATTACGGAGAATGATATCACACTTCCACTCACTTAACTGAAACCTCTCTGAGGATTCATTTCTTTTCAGAATCCGCTTTTTGTGCTACTTTGCTGCTATAATTGCTTTACTAAGAATTTATCATGGCTATACTGCAACAAATACTGTTTGTACTACTTTTTTTAATCGCTGTTTACCTGTTCACACGCAAGGTGAAGGAGATTAAGGCAAATATTAATCTGGGGAAGGACCGTGATCTGACCGATCAGAAAAACGTCAGGTGGAGGAATGTATTCCTTCTGGCATTCGGCCAGAAGAAAATGTTCAGAAATCCGCTGGTGGGGGTTTTGCATTTTCTGGTGTATGCCGGATTTATCATCATCAACATAGAGATACTGGAAATCATCCTCGATGGTATTTTAGGAACACACCGGTTATTCTCTGATTCGCTGGGCAGCTTTTACACGTTCGTAATAGATTTCTTCGAATTGCTGGCAGTGGGAGTAATCGCTGCATGCGCCATATTTCTAATCAGGAGAAACATTATCAGGTTGTCACGCTTTGCCAAACATGATCTGGATGGCTGGCCCAGAACAGATGCAAACGCAATTCTGATAACAGAAATCGTACTGATGACCCTTTTTATCACCATGAACAGTGCAGACCGGGCGCTGCAGTTGCAGGGTGTTGCTCACTACACAGACCAGGGCAACTTTCTGATAAGCGGATTAATTGCGCCTGCGCTGTCAGACTGGTCAGCCTCATCGCTGATTGCATTAGAGAGGTCGGCCTGGTGGCTGCACATCATTGGTATTCTTGCATTCCTCAATTACCTTCCCTACAGCAAACATCTGCATATTATACTTGCATTTCCAAATGCTTATTTCAAACCCCTTCAGCCCTGGGGCGAAATGGATAATATGCCTCAGGTGCAGAAAGAAGTACAATATGTCTTTCAACCCGAACTGGCTCCTCAGGGAGAACAGGCACCTGTGGGCGGATTTGGAGCAAGGGATATTTTTGACCTGAGCTGGAAAAATCTTCTGGATGCCTACACCTGTACAGAATGTGGACGCTGTACGGATGCATGTCCTGCAAACAAGACAGGGAAACTGCTGAATCCCAGAAAGATTATGATGGATACCCGCGACCGGATGGAAGAGGTTCGTAAAAATATGAATTCCAACGGTGGTGAATTTAAAGACGATGGAAAAAAATTACTACACGACTATATTACCGCTGAGGAATTAAGGGCATGCGTATCGTGCAATGCGTGTGTGCAGGAGTGCCCTGTGAGTATCAGTCCGCTGGATATTATTTTTCAGCTCAGAAGAGGGCTTATTATGGAAGAAAGTGATGCCCCTCCTGAATGGAATCTATTATTCAATAATATCGAGAACAACTTTGCCCCATGGAAATTTAATCCCGATGACAGGGATGCATGGACAAAAAACGTATAGGCAGTCTCGTATGGTTATAAATTGAGATTGCGGGTCGGCGCCCGCAATGACCAGCCGTTTTTTTGTGGTGGGT
>JACFNA010000387.1 GCA_019455085.1 Chitinophagaceae bacterium | reverse complement strand
AGAAGCATTACAGAGCGTCGGATGCATTCATAGTAGTGATGATAGTCCGTGAAAGCGGAAAGGAGCGAAGGGATGCAGTCATTCAGTTGAAGTTATTGTAACAACCAGAAAAATGGGAGGATTGTAATGACGGAAACAAAATCAGTACCTGTAACCAAGAGAATGGTATGGCAGGCGTACAAGAAAGTAAGAGCTAACAGAGGGGCGCCGGGTGTAGATGCAGTAAGTGTACAACGCTTTGAAGAGAAGTTGGGAGACAATCTGTATGTCATCTGGAACCGGATGACATCTGGCAGTTATATGCCTCCTGCTGTAAAGCAGGTGAGTATTCCCAAAGACAAAGGAAAGCTGCGGCAACTGGGCATACCCACCATAGGCGACCGAACAGCTCAGATGGTAGTAAAGCAATATCTTGAGCCAAGATATGAGCAAATCTTCAGTGCAAACTCCTTTGGGTACCGTGCGAACAAAAGTGCACATCAGGCATTGGATAGGTGCGTACATAACTGTCGCCTATACGGCTGGCTGATAGACCTGGATATCCAGGGGTTCTTTGACAATCTCCGGCATGATACGATGCTGGAATTGCTGGAAAGAGAAGTATCAGAGAAATGGGTAAAGTTATATGTAACCAGATGGCTGAAAGCACCGGCGTTTATTGAAGGTAAAGAAGAACAGCGAAGCAAAGGTACACCACAGGGAGGAGTGATCAGTCCGCTACTGGCAAACATCTATCTTCACTATGCATTTGACACATGGATAGAAAAAGAAAACAGGTGTTCAGGATGGGAGAGATATGCCGATGATATCGTGGTGCATTGTACCAGCAGGGAAGAAGCTCAAAAGGTATTGCAGCAAATCCGGGAAAGACTATCATCGTATGGACTTCAGTTAAATGAATCTAAGACGAAGATTGTGTATTGTAAACAGCAGAACCGGCAGGAGGAACACGAGGAAATAAGTTTCGACTTTTTAGGTTATCAATTTAAGCCGCGAAGAAGCAGGAATAAGGTCGGTGAACTGTTCACCGGCTATGGAGCGGGAATCAGTAAAAAGTCAAGACATCGGATCAATGCGGAGTTGAGAGATATGCAAATAGACAGGAGGACAGGAAGGACGATAGACCAACTGGCGCAATTGCTGAACAGTAAGGTACGTGGGTGGCTGAATTACTACAGCAGATACAACCCAAAGGAAATGCGGTACGAGATGTATCGCATCAACCGGGAATTGGTAAACTGGGTACGCCGTAAGTACAAGGTAACAGGTAAATACAGAGCCCGGGCAATGCTGCAATTAAAACAGCAGCGTTTTCCGAAGTTGTTTGCACATTGGCAGGC
>JACFNA010000096.1 GCA_019455085.1 Chitinophagaceae bacterium | reverse complement strand
AATGAAAAAGAATGTGGATGTGGACAAATTGTTCAGGACCTTTCGTACAGGTAGAATTTTGTATAAAGTGGCCCCATATACGGGAAGTGCCATTGTGGTGTATGGACTTGCAAAGAAGATGGATAATTCTATTAAATCCGGTGATTACGAAACAGCATTGTATTCGGGCTTAGGAACAATCGTTTCGGGTCTGGCAGTTAAATTGCTGACGAAAGGTGCTTCCTATAAGGCCGTGGATATCTTCAATGGTATTGCTGTAAACAAGATTTTGGATATTTTCTCAATCGGGCCTGCCTCAGATATGCCGGGGATAGGGATTTATGTCAAACTCTGATTATGCTGACACACTTTTATGTAGTATTGGCATTTTTGTTATTCTCCATTGGAGTGATGGGCGTATTAACAAGGCGTAATGCGCTGGTTTTACTTCTTTGCATTGAGTTGATGATGAGTGCCGGCATTTTGCTTCTGGTGGTTTTTTCAAAAATGCACCTCACTCACGCTAATTCGTTCTCAGGTGCCCAGGCCTCACAGGGACAGATATTTGCGCTGTTTGCGATCATGGCAGCAGCAGTGATTGGGATAACCGGAATTGCAGTGATTTTTGCTTTCTTTAGAAAAACCCGATCGGTTGACATCAATTTCTTAAACCGGCTGAAAAATTAATTATCAGTATAGTGTAACCTACTGTATATGGATAAGAAACAAAGTGAAACTTTAATGGGGAGGCTAATCATATTGCCATTGCAGAAGATATCCGCAGTACTTGAAAATATCGTGGATAATAAAATCCTTGATGGATTTGTGAATGGAATCGGAAAAGGGATGGAATATGCGGGCCGGCAGGTCCGTTATCTGCAGAGTGGGCAGCTATCCTCTTACTTTCTTATTATGGTACTCTGCCTGATTATCTTTCTGGTCGTACAGATTGGGCTGATGTAGATTTCTTATTACCTAAATGAATTTCCAATGGCCATAAGACTATATTTCCAACCAGGCATCACAGCAATGATTTTCATAGTTTTGTGGCGGCCAGATGCTAAACCGTTGGGTATCATCCATAAAAACTTTGAGAGTTAGATATGCTGGGCAATTATGTCACCTTTCCTGAACTGCTGCTTTGGATTCCATTTGTCATGGGGCTTATCGTGCTTCTGCTTAAGAGTGCAAAGGCAGTAAAGGTTGTGTCCCTGATTTCGGTTTGGCTGACTCTTGGCGTTGCGGTGGTGAGCCTTGTGTATGCATTGCCTGCAAAGGAAGCTGATTACTGGAATTATAATAACGTCAGTTACTACTGGTTGCGATATATAGGTTCCAGTTTCACCCTGGGGCTTGATGGGATTAGTCATGTATTTACATTGCTGACGTCTTTGGTTTTTGCTTTAGTATTTATGGTGACTTCAGGAAGCAGTTATGAGAAACCAAATGCATTTTATGCCATGTTGTTGTTCTGGCAGTCTGCCATCACGGGTGTCTTTGTGGCTTTTGATGTGTTGGTGTTCTATTTCTTTTGGATTATAGTGTTGGTGTTGACTTTCTTTCTGATGGGGAGGTGGGGCGATTCCTGGAAGACCGGGTTTGCATTTAAATTCTTTATCTATCAATTCACGGGCGCATTGTTGTTTCTTGCAGCAGTACTGATCTTGTATCCTTATACTGTACCTGTGCAAGCGGATTCAGCACACAGTTTTACAATATCCGCGTTTTTTATTTCTCCTTTTTTGGCAGGTGTGCAGGTGCGGGCTTTCCTGCTGATGGCAATTCCATTTTTTGTCATGATTCCGATATTTCCATTTCATACATGGTTTCCGGGCTCCTCCGCAAGGTCGCCTTATCCTGTAGCGATGATCCTGGGAAGTGTGATGGTGATCATGGGATTATATGGAATGATAAGACTCGCCATTCCCCTTTTTTCCATAGCCTTTGAGAAATTTCAGGATGTGATTTTCATTTTATGTGTAGTAAGTATTGTGTATAGCGGATTCATTGCACTCATTCAGGACGACCTGAAACGACTGGTGGCCTGGGCTTCGGTTACTCATGTCGGAATAGCTACACTGGGGGTATGCTCAGGAAATGCAGTAGCACTGGCAGCGGGTATGTTTGAGACTATAAATCATGGAATTATCATAGCAGGCTTATGGATGGTAATGTTTATTATTGAAGCGCTGACAGGGAAAAGAAGTATTTCATCACTTGGCGGAATAGCAAAAAAGTCACCGGGACTGGCTGTCTTCTTTTTCTTTGTGCTATTTGCGGTTGTCGGGCTTCCTCTGACGGGCTCGTTTTATGCAAAGTGGCATATTCTGGAAGGGTTAGCCGGTGTAAGTACGGTGGCGCTCGTAGGACTGATACTTGGATATCTTCTGACTTTGCTACTTATGATTAATATTGCACGTAAGGTGTTTTTTGGAACTGTGAGTGAGGCCGTTGCAATGGCGGGCAGTATGTCGGTAATGCAGGTAATTGCATTGGTTTTGGTGATACTGGCTATTTTGATTTTGGGTATTTATCCTGATGCGGTGACGGGTTTATTTAAAGCTTCAGTGGATAATATTATTAAGAGAACAGGAGGGTAGGATAATCAGATTACGTTTTTATTGATAATTTATGAATGCAATAATAATTAGTGGCGTGTGGGGAGTGGCAATGATGCTGGGAGGTGTCTTGTTCAGGAGAAGCCACACGACAGTTTTTATTGCTATAGCGGGGATGATATTATTGCTTGCAGGAAATTTAATGGAGTTTTTTTCCACTCCGTTATTTTCGTTTGATGGATTTGAGATGTTGAAGGTGAGTTCCTTCGGTTTGCATTTCAACACGATTGCTTTTTTCGGAACGCTTTTAATATTCTTACTCAATGGAAAGGATATAGAAACCCTGGGGAATCATTCGGCTGAATATTTCAGCCTGATATTTTTCTCTTTATGTGGGGTATCTGTGGCCACCTCTTATAATACATTGCTCACCTTGTTCCTGGGAATAGAGTTGATGGTAGTGCCACTTTATTTTCTGGTAGGAAGTGATAACAGGAACCTGAAGGGAATTGAAGCCTCGTTGAAGATGTTCCTGACCGGTGCCTTCTTCTCGGCTATTATATTGATGGGGATAGCCCTTATATATGGTGGTAACTCCCTGGGCTCCATGTATATCACATTTATCTCCCTGGGCAAGGTGGATGTCAATCCGATGATAATGACTGGGATGGTATTATTGCTGGCAGGGATGGCCTTTAAGGTGTCCGCTGCGCCATTTCATTTTTGGGCGCCGGATGTGTATGACGGCACACCAACTGTCGTCTCCTCATTTTTGTCAGCGGTTGTTCAGGTAGGAGCGTTCATAGCTTTTTACAAGTTGTTCAGTACCACCTTCGGACAAATAAAACCTCAGTGGCAGACACTATTGGTTACAGTGGCTGTATTATCAATGGTCATAGGAAATGTTACTGCTATATTTCAACAGAGTATCAAGCGAATGCTTGCCTATGCGGTCATTGCGCAATCAGGTTTTTTACTTCTTGGCCTGATTTCTTTTTCAGATGTGGGGCGCGAGGGGGTAGTACTTTTCATTGGATCCTATGCATTAGGTATGATTGGTATGTTTGCAGTAATAAGCAGACTGCCCGACTATACAATTGATGGTTTTAGCGGATTGGGCAAACTGAATCCGGGTGTAGCGCTGTTTACTACCATATTCTTATTGTCGCTCACAGGAATACCATTGACGGCAGGCTTTTTGGGAAAGTTGTATCTGCTATTAGGTCTGGCGGCAGGGCAGGGGTGGGGCTGGCTCATTATACTCGCTTCAATCAGTATGGCGGTCAGCGCTGTTTATTATTTTAGGATTATCAGGGCAATGTATTTCAGAGAGCCGGTTCACCCCGTAGAAGGAGTACCTGAAATGCGCGTTTCGTTCAGATGGTTATTGGGGATCATTGCTGCAATTCTGATTTTACTCGGTCTGGTGCCCGACATACTCACAAGCTGGATATATTATTAATTTTTTCACAAGAAGTAAATTTGAGAATGCACGGATGTTATTACCTTCACCCGCAGACAATCATACGATAAAAGAGTAAATAGCAGATGCGGTTATCTGATTCATTATCACTTGCCTTCAATACTACCAAAAGCAATAAATTACGTACAGGGATCACTGTTGCAATAATTGCGTTTGGTATTATGGCTTTGATTGGTATTGTTACTGCTATAGCAGCAATGAACCAGAGCCTTAACGAAAGTTTTTCGCTGATGGGAGCCAACTCTTTTACAATTATGTATCGGGATATCAATATCTCGATGGGCGGCGGTAACCGCAACAGAACAAAGAAGGAAAGCCTGAAAAGAAAAAAGAGTAATGAGGCTAAGATATTTACTTATGAAGAAGCGAAGGCTTTCAAAGAGCGTTACAAATTTCCGGCAAGGGTCAGCATCTCACTCAACTACCGGAATGTGATTGTCGGTCATGGAAGTATCCAGTCCAATCCGAATGTAACGCTGATTGGTATTGATGAGAATTATTTATTACTCAGTGGTTATACACTTTCCGCAGGAAGGAACCTCACCCCGATAGATGTGCAAAGTGGTAATAGTATCTGTATCATTGGAAATAGTGTAGCAAAGAAATTGTTTCCTGCGCATCCGGAGCAGGCATTGGATCAAAGCATTAAGGTGTCCGGTATCAAATACCGGGTAGTAGGGATATTGAAAGATAAGGGGAGCAGTTCGTTTATGAATGCAGATAATGTGGTGTTCACCAGTTACAATAACCTTCGCCGGCTTTTTCCGGTAGGCTCCAGGTCGTTTAATATAGGGGTTTATGTCAATGATATTAACCAGATGCCGGCTGCCATATCAGAAGCGAAGGGGACACTGCGCCCGATACGGAAACTCAGGGTCGATGAAGAGAACAACTTCTATTTTTTACAAAGCGACAGTATTGCTGAAGCCTTTATCAATAGTCTGGGTTCGGTAGCTGCCGCCGCAGGGCTTATCGGGCTAATTACTTTATTCAGTGCCGCAATCGGACTAATGAATATCATGCTGGTATCCGTAAATGAGCGGACGAGAGAGATAGGGCTGGTGAAGGCAATCGGAGGAAAAGCAAGCAGTATTAAGGCTCAATTTCTTTTTGAATCGGTCATTATCAGTCTGATGGGAGCTGTCTTTGGAATCATTCTGGGTATTCTGGTAGGGAATATTTTCGGTATTTTTCTTGGGACTACTTTTGTGATCCCCTGGGGTTGGGTGATTGCAGGTGTGGTTACCTGTACTGTTGTGGGATTAGGAGCAGGAATTTACCCTGCTGTTAAAGCATCCAAACTTGACCCTATTGTGGCCTTGCGCTACGAATAATTGTGGCACTTTAGTTTCTGCTATTTTTGTCTGAGTGAATCTTCATTTTGATATCGGTGCACAAAACTTTTTTTGTGTATATGGTTCGTTTCAAAGATTTTATTGACTTATGTGGATAAAATCCTGCTGAATGGGCTGAAAAGACTGAATTTCGGATGTCAGCAGGGATTTTATGTGTCGTTTGTTATTGTAATTTATTACCTTGAGCCATTGAATCTTATTTTTTTACGGAAGGTGAAATTTTATAAATAATTTTTCTTAGAATTGTAGCCTGAAACCAAAAAAATATTGGTGTATTTCAAACTTTTTTTTAAAACCTTAAACATTAAAATCTAGAAAAGATGGCAGATTTAAAATCTACTGCGAGTTCTTCACCGAGAGCAACTACATCAGTGAAGGCGAAAAAATCGAGCAATATTATTTCTCTTCTTGCTCCGATTCTGTGTGTCGTTGTCGGTTACGCATTTTGGCGATTTGTAATTGGAAATCCTGACAATTTCAACCTTCCTGATAATTCAGGTGGTTTCTGGCCCAATCATAAAGACCCGAAAGGTGACTTTGCAAGGATGTATGATGGTGGAATCATCGTGCCGATTCTTATCGGGTGTTTGTTGATCGTAACTACATTCGTTATTGAAAGAGCACTTACCATTTCTAAGGCTACCGGAAAAGGATCCAATGCTGCCTTTGTAAGAAAAGTGCAGTTTTTCCTGGCTGATAAGAAAGTGGATGCTGCCATTGCTGAATGCGACAAACAAAAAGGTTCTGTAGGTAATGTAATGAAAGCCGGCCTGAGGAAATATCAGGAAATGATTTCAAACACAGAATTAACTACTGACCAGAAAGTGATGGCTATCCAGAAAGAAGTAGAAGAAGCAACTGCGCTGGAACTGCCGATGCTAGAGAAAAATCTGGTATTCCTTTCAACCCTTGCATCAGTATCTACATTGATTGGTCTGCTGGGTACGGTTATCGGGATGATTCGTGCATTTGGTAACCTGGGTGAATCTGGTGGTGGTGAAGCTGCCCGTGAATTGTCAAAAGGTATTGCAGAGGCACTGTATAACACCGCACTGGGTATCGGATCTTCCGCGTTCGCAATCATTACTTACAACATCTTTACTACTAAGATCGATGGCATTACACACGGAATTGATGAGTCCGGATTTTCATTAACACAAAGTTTTGCATCTCTGTATAAATAATTCTGTGGAATTTGAATAAGAAATGCATCTAAATAATTAAAAGGAAAAAATTATGGCCAGACCAAAGATAAAAAGAGGGAGTACCGCAGTGGATATGACGGCTATGTGCGACGTAGCATTCCTGCTGCTTACTTTCTTTATTCTGGCTGCTCAGTTTAAACCTTCAGAAGCTATTACGGTTGTCACGCCCGCTTCAGTATCGACCAAACACGCACCTCAAAAGGATTATTTTACAGTTACCATTGATAAAGAAAACAAGGTATATGTAGATATGGATCCCAACCTGAGGCAGCAAGTAATCGAGAAGATGGCAGAATTGACCAAAACAGAGTTCTCTCCGGCCGATGTACAGGCTTTTGTAGCAGCTGATTTTGTGGGTGTACCCTTTAATCAGCTAAAGCAATTTGATCAGCTTCGTCCCGAAGAAAGAGCTAAGGTTACCTTGCCGGGAATCCCCGTGGATAGTGCCAATAATGAGCTATACACCTGGATTAGAGCTTTGAAGGAAGCAGCACAGGGTTCCAGGGTGAATTTCCTGATAAAAGGAGATAATGATACCAAATACCCTGCTTTTGAAAAAGTAATCAACGCCTTTAAGAAAAATGATGAATTTAAGTTTAACCTGATGACTGATGCACGTGAAGTGCCACCGGGAACTGACTTATACAAGAAGAACTTGGAGCGGATTATGAATAAAGAAAAAGGCGGAGCAGCAGCAGACGATCCAAACAGTTAATTTTAAAACCAAAAAAACCAGATTACTATGGCAGAAATGGAAGTGAAGGACTCCGGTGGTAAAAAAGGCCCCGGCGTCAAGAAAAGTAAGAAGGCCTCTACAAGAGTGGACCTGACTCCAATGGTGGATCTTGGGTTCCTGCTGATTACTTTCTTCATCTTTACTACGACGATGTCTCAGCCTACTTCTATGAACCTGAATATGCCGAAGGATACTGAAAAGCCAAGCGATGATACGAAGGTGAAAGAATCGGGATCTCTTACAATAATGTTGGGAAAAGCAGATGTGGTTTATTACTATTATGGTAATGAACTTATGAATCTGAAGACTACCAACTATAAAGATATCAGAGACATTATTATGGAGAAAAAAAGAAATACTCCGGCTGAGGATTTATATATTATCAT
The DNA here is from genome assembly GCA_019455085.1 of Chitinophagaceae bacterium. GTDB lineage: Bacteria > Bacteroidota > Bacteroidia > Chitinophagales > Chitinophagaceae > Ginsengibacter. The sequence goes on along the minus strand of JACFNA010000096.1, from coordinate 3,753 downwards.
TAAGCCTGACAAGGATGCCTCATACAAAAATGTGGTGGACTTATTGGATGAGATGAATATTTGTGATATTTCACGATATGCAATGCTCAATCCGACAGACGATGAATATATGTTGATCCAAAAGACAGAGCAGGCATCAGGGATTAAATAGTAGTTAGCCCCATTTATTAAACTTATATTTTTTAATACTAAAAGAAATGATGGATCCAAAAGATATATTAAAGTCTGACTTCCTCGACATACTGTTTGACGGAAGGAATAAGGCTTATGGAGCCTATCAGCTGAGGCGCACCTATAACCGACGGCTTACCATAGCATTGTCCGGAATGGCTTTGCTGGCTTTGTTGGTTATTGGAGGTAACTTACTGGCCTCCAAACTAAAGCCCAAGGAAGTTGCAATGGAGATGATCACCAATGAGACAACCTTGCAAAACCTTAAAGCTGATGAGCCACCACCACCACCACCACCGCCACCACCGGCATTGCCGCCGCCGCCACAGGTGCAGACAATCCAGTTTACACCACCAAGAATTGTAAAGGATGAGGAAGTGGTTCAGCCACCACCGGAAGTAAAGCAGATTGAGGAAGCTAAGATTGATATCAAAACTCAGGAAGGTACAAAAGACCTCGGTATCATTGCTCCTCCCGCTGAAGAAGTAGGTACTCAGGTTGTCGCTGCTCCGGTTGAGAAGAAAGAAGACGAAGACAGAATCTTCACGAAGGTGGAGAAAGATGCCCAGTTCCCCGGAGGTCTGAATGCATGGAATGCATACGTGAAGAAAGCTATTGAAAGAGAAATTGACGAGTTTACCGACTCTGATTTCGGAACCTGTATTGTGAAGTTTGTTGTGGACAAACAAGGAAATGTGAGTGATGTACAAGCTACTACAATGAAAGGAACGAAGCTCGCTGAAATAGCCGTAAACGCGATCCGTAAAGGACCAAAGTGGATTCCTGCTCAGCAGAACGGCCGTATGGTAAATGCTTACAGATACCAGCCGGTAACACTACTGAATCCTAATTAGTAGATTTTTATCTTGCGATAATTTAGAAGGTCACGCCCAAAAGCGTGGCCTTTTTTATTTGAGGATATCTAAAGAGTGGTGAACTTCAGCGTTCTTTGCGCATCTCTCTGCGGACTCTGCGTGAGATTCATTATATCCACTAAGAATGGCGCAGTAATTTCAAGAAAGTGAGCAGGGGGCTTCAAAAGGTTTCAAGTCCCCAAATGGTTCAAGCCCCAAATAGTTCAAGCGTCCGCTTGGACCGCAAATGTTCAAATTGTAAATGATTCAAGCATCCGCTCGGACCGGAAATGCTCAAACGCTAATCGTTCAAGTCCCAAAATCGTTCAAGCATCCGCTTGGACTCAAACAACAAATGGTAATCCAAATAAATGGTTCAAGCATCTGCTTTTGGACCGAAATAAAATGATAATCTTCTAGAATTGCTACATTAGACTTTCCCAATACATTCGGTCGGCATACTCTTTTTGTTCTCTTGCCAGTTCGGGATCAGTTTCTGTATAATTGGTCTTGAGTAAATCTTTCAGACTTGTCTTGAAAGCAGAATAGGTGAGTGGTTTTTTCTGACTTGGTGCCTTGATCGTGTTTTCCTTCAGACCTGTTATTGATACATTAGTAGCAATCCAGGAAGTGTAGAGCCGGGGCACCGTAATACCCAGGATAGTACCCGGAAGACCGTGGAAACCGGCCGGTCCGCCCGGCAGTGTTATTTCTTCTGTGTAATAAGCAAAGACATAAACGCTGTCGAATAAAATTGCCTGCGCTTTGCGGCAATTGAATCCGGCTATCTCTCTGTACTCCGTGGGATCCAATTTCCAGTCTAATTGAGGAATGGAGTCAGCCACACTGACTATGCTTCCCCAGAAAGATTTGTCTATATTACAATTGCCGGTGCTAAAATTGTAGTACCATACATTATTCTCGTCGCTGTTGTACCTGTTCTTGGCAAAGGTTGTCATTCCTGCACCCCAACGGTCAAATTTGTATAAACTCTTATTGCCGCTGAACGACAGGGTGTAATACCCGGTTTTATATTCGGGCATCTGATCCTTTACCAGGTCTTCGAACAATCCGGATGTGCCTGTTTTTTTCAAATTGGCCTTCACCTCATACTCAATAACTGCTTTGTCGATAAACTGCTGTGCCTTTGTACTTTGAAAAGTAAAGAGGCTAAGGACTATTATTAATAATTCTTTTTTCATGTTTTCTTATTTTGTAGCTGCACTTTTATTTTTGAAGTTCCACGTAAACCCGACCATGAAGTATCGCTTCAGGCGGTCGTCTCTTGTCTCGGAATAAGTAGTACCATAGAAATTACGTTGGATCCCCTGATCCTGATTCAGCAAATCCCGTACTACGACATAAGCTGTATATTGATTATTACTGAAGGTTTTTTTCAATAGTACATTCAACAAATGGAGGTTGATATTCTTATCCGTAGCTCGTGTCTTTTGGTTGAACTCATACGAATAATTACTTGTGATTGACCATACTTTGTTATAGTAAACAGTGCCACTAAATCCAAGTGAGTTTACATAATACCTTACTTTGTTTTGATTCTCGGAAGTTGAAGAGTAATTGTATGATAAACGCTCGGAGATGGAGAGAGAATACTTGTATTCTACATCCTTGTACATGTAGAGGCCCATTTCAGGAGAAAAAGTTTTTGACACTGTCCTCTTATTGTTAAGGAATCCCACGTACTTACTATAGTTTATATATGGGTTGATGTTGACATCAACACCAATAGATTTAATCTTGAACCCTGTTCCGCCATAGAGGTAAAATGAGGTGTTCCCGTTCACATTCACCGGCTGCGTAATTGTCTTTCCTGAATCCAAGTCTATCATTTGGTGGTTGGTGATGGCGTTTTCAGTGAAATTGAAACCGCCGCCTAAGAAACTATATACGTTTTTCAAAAAGTTGTATGAATCATGGCTGAAGTTGAAATTGTGATTGAACGATGGTTTCAGGTCGGCATTACCAATATACTGATTGTAGTAGTCATTGTTGTTTCTGAGTGGCTGTAGCTGATTGATGGTAGGCTGAGTGCTGCTACCTGTGTAGCCAATACGGATGCCATGATTGGGTTTATAAGTATAGGTGATGTTAGAAGAAGGGTAGAAATTGACATAATTTCTGTTATAGTCCTGGTTCATTGTGATGTCCTTCAAATGAAATGAAGTGAAACCAAAGCCTGCCCCTGCATTAATCTTCCATTTTTTATTGGCGAAGTTGATTTTTGCACTCGGTGTATTTTGTATGATCTCCTGTCTGAAATCATTTGTCAGCGAATCTACTATCTGGTCATACTTTCCCGAACTTCCCGAATACGCATTAGTAGTCTGCGCATTATTGCCTTTATTATATGATATCTGATGACTAAAGAGTAAAGAAAACTCTTTGCTTAGAGGCTCTGTGTAGCTTACTGTGAGTCCGGCAGCGGTGGAGAGTCCCTTAGTGTTTTTTTCTTGATTCACCTGTTGTGATCCTGAAGGCATACCATCCAAAAACGATTGATTTTCTGACTTGAGTAATGAGTTGGCTTTATTGTCTGATTGTACCCAACTGCCTGAAATGGAGAGTGTACGCCTTTCTTTTTTGAATTTATGTTGGTAAGTGATGTCTCCGGTCAGGACAGATTTATCGCTGTTGGTGCTCAGGGCTCTGCTACTGGTGTTTTTGAGAGTGCCGTTTTGCCCCGTAGTGGAAGAGTTGTTATCACTCT
>JACFNA010000095.1 GCA_019455085.1 Chitinophagaceae bacterium | reverse complement strand
AGTAATAAAAGAGTCCCAACCAAAAATGTCGCGGTTGAAAAAATTGTCCCACAGGTTGGGTAATGCAGAACGATTTGAATTTCTTTTAACGAGTGTCATAAGTACCTCCTGTTTTAAAATTATTAATTAATTACAACAGTTAGCTCAAACTGTGTACCAGCCCGCATTTCAAGACAAAATGTTAGAAAAATAATGACAATCTGGCGAAGAAATAAACTTGTGCTGACTTTATGCTAGAGCTAAAGATACACGTCAAAAAAACAGAAGAAAAACAGGACCTTTTTTCTCAAAAAAATACCGGTTACTTCAGCTCCCAATCTACTATCTGATTGGTAAGTTCCTCATTAAATGGCACTGACACTTTAATATAGTTATCTGTATAACCTTCCATCATACCGTTATGATGCATACCCTCGAAAAGAACTTTCCGGGTAGTACCCGCATGTGCTCTTTCGAAGTTTTTCGTTTTCCTAAACGATAACGCACGTAACATTTTAGTCCGGTTATGGCGTTCATGCACCGGCACTACCGGTTCGATATCCAGGGCTACAGTGTTGGCTCTTTCAGAATATGTGAACACATGAAAATAAGAAACATTGAGTGATGAAAGAAAAGAGTAAGTCTCCATAAAATCTTCCTCCGTTTCACCCGGGAAACCAGTAATTACATCTACCCCGATTCCGCAGTGAGGAATGAGTTCTTTAATCATCTCTACCTTTTGCTGATACAGCTCTCTGCGATACCTGCGTCTCATCAGTCCCAGAATCTTGTTACTGCCGCTTTGCAGTGGGATATGAAAATGAGGCATCACTTTGCTGCTCTGCGCTACCAGTCTGATAATATCATCTGACAACAGATTGGGTTCGATAGAGGAAATCCGGTAACGGGCTGCCCCGTTATGATTTTCGAGAGCCCGAAGCAGTTTAAAGAAGTCTTCGTCAGTTTTGTCCCCATGCCCGTCCCTGCCAAAATCGCCCAGATTAATACCTGTAAACACGATTTCCTTCACTCCCTGCGAAACGATATAATCGATTTCCTTTAACACCTCTTCAATCTTCTGGCTCCGGCTTCTTCCTCTGGCCATTGGGATGGTGCAGTATGAGCAATTATAATCGCATCCCTCCTGAATCTTCATAAAGGTACGGGTACGGTCGGTCAGTGAATAGGAACTCGTAAATCCCGTTACATCATCTATTTCACAGCTATGAATTTTAGTAGTGTCACCATCCAGCAAATTGCGCACATGTTGGTGAATTTTAAATTTTTCAGCTGCCCCGAGTACAAGATCCACCCCTTGTATAGCTGCTACCTCTTCCGGTTTTAATTGCGCATAACACCCGGTAATGACTACCATTGCCTCAGGCGCTTTGCGATGTACACGCCTTACCAACTGGCGACATTCCTTATCTGCATTATCTGTAACAGAGCAGGTATTAATCACATATATATCAGCGACCTCTTCGAACGAAGTTGTCTGAAAACCATCTTTCTCCAAAAGACGCCCCATTGTGGAGGTTTCTGAAAAATTCAGTTTACAGCCCAGAGTGTGCAGCGCCACTGTTTTAGCATTTATCATAGAGTGCAAAAATAAGGTTTTAGAGAGTTTGCTCAGGGCATGGGATATTTCTACAAAAAAAGCACATCTCACTGTCTGCAAGCCACTGAATCCTTTACATTTACCAGATGAAAAGAATGCTTAATAAGAGCAGTAAATGGCGGGCTTTGGTGATAATAATTGTAAGTCTGGTGATTGTATTTTTTTACCGGAAGCAGGATACCGGCCCGTCCTCCTCAGACCAATCATTCCGGAATGCTACCCATCTGGTATTTACCAAACATGCCAGATGCAGGATGGATTGCCGCCATATCGACGAAAGCGAAATCAGGGAGATTATCCGGGACGGTGTTTTGAACGAGCGCAAGTCCGGCAAAAGCACTCGCGGGGATATGACTTATGCACTGGAAGGCACCTCGCATGACAATCAGGATATACGCATAGTCGTCACCCCGCAGGACGATGGGCTCCTGGTTATAACCGTAATCGATCTGAAAAAAGAATGGGCATGTGATTGTGATTAACGGTCGCTGCTACCTCATTTTTATTTGTAGTTTTGCATACCAGCATCCTTAGTGAAATGAAGATAAAATCCCTCTTTGCCAAACCTTTCGCACTTTATGTGAACAAGCAGGTAAAGAAATCGATGCAAACTGCACTTGCTGACCAGCAGTCCATCTTCGAATCCCTCATAAAAACAGGCGCTAACACTGAATTTGGGAAGGAACACCACTTTACTGAAATCAAGAACTACGACGAGTATAAAGAACGAGTTCCCATACGCGACTATGAAGCCTTCAAACCCTATATAGAAAAGATAAAGGAAGGAAGGCACAATATTCTCTGGAAAGGCCTGCCTATCTATTTTGCAAAAACAAGCGGCACTACCAGCGGGGTGAAATACATCCCCATTACCAAAGACTCAATCCCTAACCATATCAATACAGCAAGGAATGCTTTATTGTGTTATATGGCCCAGTCAGGAAATAATGAATTTGCTGATGGCAAGATGATTTTCCTCAGCGGGTCACCCGAGTTAGAACGTATAGCGGGAATCCCGACAGGGAGGCTGAGTGGCATAGTCAACCACCATATACCCAAGTATCTGCGGAGTAACCAACTACCTTCATTTACTACTAATTGCATTGAAGATTGGGAAGAGAAGTTATCGAAGATTGTAGAGGAGACAATTAATGAAAACATGACCCTGATCAGCGGGATTCCACCCTGGATGCAGATGTATTTCGACGAACTTCAGAAAAAGTCGGGAAAGAAAATTAAAGATATCTTTCCTTCGCTGAGCGTACTCGTACACGGAGGTGTCAACTTTGAACCCTATAAAAGCAAACTCTTTGAATCTGTCGGGAAGGAAATAGATTCCATTGAAACCTACCCTGCCAGTGAAGGATTCTTTGCATTTCAATACGGTACCGAAATGGATGGCCTGCTACTGAATACAAATAGCGGAATCTTCTTTGAATTTGTGCCCGCAGGTGAAATTGCGAATGAACACCCCACAAGAGTTTCGTTGAAGGATGTAGAGCTCAACAAAAACTACGCACTGGTTATCAGTTCCAATGCCGGCCTTTGGGCTTACAATATCGGGGACACAATTAAATTCACCTCGCTTAACCCATACAAAATAGTAGTTACCGGAAGAATCAAACATTTTATTTCTGCTTTTGGCGAACACGTAATTGCGGAAGAAGTAGAAGAAGCACTGCTCACAGCAGCCAACGCACACCAAATACAAATCACAGAATTTACTGTGGCGCCATTTATCTCAAGTGATAAAGGCAAGAGCTATCACGAATGGTTTATAGAATTCGAACAACTTCCTGCCGACCTGAACGCTTTTGCAAGAGAAGTAGATCATAACTTACGCAAGAAGAATATTTACTACGAAGATTTGCTGGCAGGCAATATTTTAGAACCACTTCGCATTACCCCAATTCAAAGAAACGGGTTTATCAACTACATGAGAAGCATGGGAAAACTGGGTGGGCAGAACAAAGTACCACGGCTGAGTAATGATCGGAAAATAGCTGACGATCTTTCAAAATGGGCTGAGAAGACCACCAGTGAATAATTTCAATTCCCCTTACTTTAGGCAATCTCACCAAAGAAGAAAAAGATTCGCACCTCAACCAAAACGCAGTCAGGGTATTCCCAATGTCTGCTAACGAATGTCATAAGAAACTTCTTCAGTTGCTGCCTCTTTGGCTACTTCTAACCTCCCTTCATTAAGGATCACAAAAGTACCATCCCCCTTTACCACCGGAATATCCTTTAAAGAGAGTGTCTTCTTTTCTCCCTCTGTCTCCTGCAATATCACATCCACCTTATCCTCCTCTACATTCATCTGGGTGAAAATAAACATTGCAATGTCATGCCTTAATCCGCGGGGGATATAGTTTTGTTCAAACAGCAACTTCCCGCTCTCCGATGCATATATCTTAAGCACTACCGGGCTCCGCTTCTTTACTACGGGTGCCACGGAACGCATGTGCGTCATCGTAGAAGTGTGCTGCTCGAATTCGGTCGGACTGGAGATATACTTAAAATTTACCACCAGTGTCTTATCTTCCGGATTGAAGAAGCGCACTTTTGTACTTGTAAATGGAATAAACAATGCAAAGAAAGCTGCTAACACAAGCACAGAGAGCACAGGCTTAGATTTATGATAATCCACTATCTGGGTTTCCTTTTCTTTTACAGTCTCTTTCTCATCGGCAAATTCTTTTAAGCGCTCCGGCGTATATTGGTTAAGTGTAAACAATCGCAACTGTGAAGCATCGTATCTCCTGGAGAAGGCGGGCGCCCGCTTATGCAACAACTTATTTACAGCCCACGTCTTACCATATCTGTAATAACAATCTTCGCACCCAAGCAATGCTACCTTGCTGGTATTATGATCCAGCATCTTTTGCACATCTTTGGCCATAACACTGCCGAGGCAGGGCACTTTATACTGTTTTACATTTACCCCTTTGGGGAAATCGGCTTCCGGAAAGAAGCTGCATGAAAAGACAGTCATATCGCGGGCAGGAGCGGGCTGGATATTATAGATAGGAAACTCCGGATGGGTAATCGCATGTTCTGCACAGGAACCGATACAGATAGTGCAACCGACACACTTATCCGGAGAAAGGATCGCTTTTCTTTCGCCATTATGAATCAGCATATCAATGGCATCATACGGACAATCATACGCACACAGATTGCACGCATTACACTTGTCCAGATCGATATGTACCGGAGGCCTGTCTTTTCTACGCAACAAAAACGGAAGAATGCTAAGTAACAACCCTGACCCAATCAATATTGCCCAGTTTTGCCACACACTAAACACCTTCATCAGGTAATACCCAAAATAATAGAACCAGTCAAATGTTGTTTCGGCAGGCAGATTGGTGATCTGAGCAGGCGGATCGCTTTTTACCGGAAAAATAATCGCAATTATACCCAGTGCGATCGAAGCATATAGGATCAGTTTTTTAGGAGGGAATATTTTAGGTTTCGAAATTCTCAACACATGAATCCAAATGATAATCACTGTCACCAGAGAAAGTGCAATATGTCCAAACAACGCTACTTTAAAAAAACCGCCCACCACATTCAGGTCGTTGAGCAGAAATGCCCCCATAATGGATGGATCAAATATGGGCAGGCCCGAAAAGAGTTTGGCAGTAAGATAACCAGTGAGTTTTGCCTTTTGGTCCCACACCAAAATAAACCCGGTCACCCCGATGGTAACCACCACTAGAAAAGAGATTACCCCGCTGATCCAGGAAATGAGTCGCTTAAACTTACTGGTGAAGAGCGTATGAGCCAAATGCAGCAGGATAAATACTACCAGCAGATCTGACGAATACCTGTGAATGTTCCGCATCCAGCCATTAAAGAAATTACCCGAAATCGCTTCCACCGATTCCCATGCCTGTCGCGGATTGATGTTGTAAAAAATAAAAACATAGATACCCGAAATGCACGCAATAGTGAACATCAGCACCGTCAGTCCGCCCAGATTATAAAGTGGGTTCAGTTCAGTAGAGAAAATACGCCCAAACCAACCTGCCAATTTCTGGAATACCTGATGCCCCTTATTCTTTACTTTAATCGATTGTGATATGTCGTTATGTGGTGTCATGGTTAGCTTTTGAAACAATAAATGATTTTACAAACAGGGTAGCCATAAAAAATACTATGATGAACCCGGCAGAGGTGGAGATAATAAACCGCCAGTCCACTTTGTAAGTTCTAAGCAGTGGATCATAACCGAAGCACCTTAGATAGATACCTGCGAACAATCCGGGTGTTGTCTTCTCAGCTTTAGCACCCAGCACGGCCAGGCGCAGATCGCGTGGAGAAGGACTGACTCCATATACGAATCTGGAAATTCTACCTTCGGGCGATACGACTACCAGAAATGCAGGATGATTAAACTGTTTCAGAGTGGTGTCTGCATCATACTCGAATCCGATGGCTGACATGAGTTGATGAATCGTATAATTATCCGCTGTTACTGTCCGCCAATGATTACCATCCATCTTCCAGCGCTTCTCGTATGCCTTCAGGTCTTTTGGAGTATCGGTGCTATCAAACGAAAAACTGATGACATTGAAATCCTTACCAAGTGTACCCAGTTTGGCCACAGCTTCTTTTGTACCGTTACTCACCACGCCACAAATTGAAGGGCACTTCGTATAGATAGGAGAAATGATTAGTGGCTTTCCCTGTAATAGTGTATATAATTTTATCGTATTGCCTTCAGCATCTATCAGCACGGCATCCGGCACTGTGCGACCCAGATGTTTTCTTTCATCAGGAAGTCTGAATCCCGAAAGGATTAAAAAGATAACCGGCAATACATATACAAACCACTTACTCATTTTTTTAAAAAGCCGCAACCCTACCTTGTTTCTTGTATTAGGCAGGGCTGCGGAATCATTTTATTTCACATACCAGGTAGCAGCCAGCCACTTCCAGTTTAGGAAGAACAGCGCAAGGAATACCAACAGGAATATGAAGGTTAATACCAGCGTACCCGGAGCTTCGAATCCTTTATGAGATTTAGCCGGAGGCGCCAGAGGTGAAATTTTCAGTTGCATATCTTCAGGCCCATTTACACGTGGCCCGAAGAATACAGAGGTAACAACAATTCCTATCCAGATACAAACTGAGAGGAAAGCAATACTGCCCCCCAGCATCATTAATGTCCAGAAGAAATCAACAGCAGGGTTAAAGTTATAGGTAAACGGTCCGCCTGAAAATGTGGAGTCCCAGTGCCGGCGGGGCACACCAAGTTGCCCGAGAACGATCATGGAAATGGATAATAGTGCAATTCCGATAAAGAAAAGCCATGGTTGCCATTTGGCCCACCCCATTCCCACGATCTTTCGGCGGAAAATCAAAGGAATCAGATAATAAGTGATACCCATAAATGTGAGGGTAGTTCCGATAACTACCGTACCCTTAAAGTGTCCGGGTATTGCTATGGTGTTGTGTACTATAATATTGGTCTGCTCCATCCCGAAGATCACCCCGGTAGTGCCACCGATAAAGCCGAATCCGATAACAGCCAGAATGATAGAAGAGAAAGCAGGATTGCCCCACGGAGCCTTAGAGAGCCATTCAAACAATCCTTTGTTATAACCCCAACGGCGTTGTGCAGATTCAAATGATGAAGGCACCGCAAAGGCATGAATCATGGAGGCTAGCACGGCCAGATACATTGCATAACTTGTATTCCACACTTTCCAGGCACTGCTTACTCCCGGATCTGTCAACAGATGGTGTGCAGAAGCCAGGCAGATAAAGAGGATATAAAGTACGAAGGCAGTACGAGACACCTTTTCATTTATGGAAGTGCCACCCACGGTAAGGAATGATACCATGTACCAGATAGACACCATTGCTGCCACATTTATTTGTTGGGATGAGTGGCCCAGTCCCCACCAGATTAGTTTATACATGGCAGGGTCAATATTTTCCACAAGCCCCAGCGACCATAAGAATGTAGGGATATAAATGATAGCTCCGGTTGCCAATGTAATCAATGCAATAATAGCAGCCGTCATAAATCCATACGCCACCAGCGGTAGTGAGTCGCCATAAGTCCGCTCCCGTCGTGCTATCATCAGATTTCCAAAAAAGAGTACTACGGCAATAATAGCGCCCACAGCAAATAATATCACTCCGAGATAATACATAGGGTGCGCCTTGAGCGGAGTATATGAAGTGAGCATCACATCAGCCTTCCCAATCAGAATATAATAGTTAGAAATTACCAGCCCGGCAATCATCAGCCAGAAGGCTACCCAGCCTGTTTTGGGCGAACTGAATCTTGTATTAAGGATTACTGTGGACCCAAAATATAATCCGGCTACTTCAAAAAAGATTATCCAGAAAATGAGCGCATTCAGACCATGAAAGGTCACCAAACGGTAATACCATTCTGCATTCAGGAGATGTACCGGCTGATAGCGGGTAAACACCAGTAATAATGCAGCTGTTACTGCCAGCAGTAATGACACTACTGCCGCTACTGCATTGGCTCTGATGAGTTTCTCTGAACGGAGGTCAACTTTAAAACCTGTGATATCACATGTTCTGAAAATCTGTTCAGGTGCTGCGACTGCAGTGACTGCTGCAGGTTGCAAATCTCCGGTTTCTTGTATTGTATTTGACATGATAAGCAGCGTTTTTAAATTAGTCTTTTAAGGATTTGATAAAGGCAATGAGATAGTCTAACTCCTCATCATTCATTGGTACCTGAGGCATTACCAGATTCTCAAAACCAACCGTTACTTTTTTTGTAGGCTCCAGAATGGATTCCCGTATATAGTCGTCGTCCACGAGCACATTAAATACTTTGCCCCCTTCCTTCACTTTTTCTTCTTTCCCATACAGGCCTTTCCATGATGGCCCTATCAGTACCGTACCATCTGTTTTGTGACAAGCTCCACAGCCTTTCAGGGTGTAAACCTGTTCTCCAAGAATCGCCTTATCGGCATCAGACATGGGCGTGCTATCATCCTTAGCCACCGCCGCAACGGGCGCCTTTTTCATATTCTCATATCCGTAGAGTTTCAGGTCTTCCTCTTTTTCAATGACTACGATCTTACCAATCATAGTATGGTGCCCTATACCGCAGAATTCATTACACACCACCTTATATTCACCCACCTCTGTGGGTTTGAACTCAAGCAGATAGTCGTAAGTAGGATACACCTGAAAATTCATATTCACAGGCTGGATTGATAATCCGTGCACTACATCTTTGGATGAGATGTGCATTTTATAAGCCTGGTTCACTTCAAGCACTAACACCGGACTCCATCGCCACATTTCAGCCATAAGGAAGACATCAGAATTCGGCTCAGGCCTTACCACAGGAATTCCGTTATCTACCCCAATCATATTTTTCTTGATGTAAGCTTCCGTCAATTGAGTAAATTCAATAGTATTAGTCTTGTAAGTGGTGCTGGACGGATTTTGCTTTCCATATACGTGCCACATCACCATCCACACAAAGAGCATGATGCAGAGTACCAGGGCAATCAGCATCCACATCTTTTCATCTTTGGATACTTTCTTGTAATACCAGCCTTCTGCAGGACTAAGTAAACTCATAAGTGAAGGTTTTTGGATTTGAAAATTTTATTTGAGTACTGCTCTCTTTACTTCTTCGGGAATGGCAGGGAGATTGGATAACTCCATCACTCCCCACAGCAAATAAAAAATAGCATAAATGGTTGTGCCCAAGAATAATAATAACATGAAGTCGTCCATTATCATCCTGTAGAAGGGCACTCTTTCCTGTTCAGCCGGTTGTTTGGTTTCCATGGTTTTTAAGTTTTAGGACTTGAAGCTTAGAGCGGGTCTAAACAAATCTACTTTTGCAGGAAACCACAAAAAAAGAATGAAGAATCAAAATTCTTAAAAAGTACGATCTCGTACTTTTTATACTATGACTCAGGATATTTAATGATTGAAAAACTATGAATCAATAGGTAGCAGCTACTGATTTTAGCGCATCTAAGTCAATGAAATTGAACTTCTTACCGGAATATCTGATAAGAGAATCTCTTGAAAATTCTTTTAAAACAGCAGATACCTGCTCCTTGGTAGTTCCGGTAAGGTCTGCAAAGTCCTGTCTGGACAGATCAATATTGAAACTCCTGCGTTTGACATGATAATCATATACTCCTGAAACGAGCAGGATAGCTTCAGCTACCTTTTCTTTTACACTCTTGTAAGCCAGAGACATAGACTTCTGCTCCATGCGCTCCAGATCTATAAGATACTCCTCCATTAACTGCTTTTCCAGATCAGGAGAATCTCTCAAAATTTCTTTAAAGAAAACAATTGGTACAAAACAACACTCGGTTTCTGATAATGCCACACCGGAATACTTATGAATATTCTTGCTGTCATATCCACGATGACCCACAATCTCGCCCTTTGCACATACTTTGAAAATCAATGTCCTGTAACCCGGCACTTCCTTCAAAACTTTCACTACTCCTTTCTTGATAAAGAAAACTCCTTTCACCTCTTCTCCTTCCTTAAAAAGAAATTCTCCTTTCTCAAATTTACGGCTGTTCTTAAAAGTACTGATAGCAGAGAGTGTCCCAATAGCACAAGGTTCCAACACAGACGATTTACGCACCTTGCAGGTCAAACATCCATTCCCGTTAACAGTCATGAGTCAGTGGTTTTATGTAAAGCCCTGCCCATTTCCAGGTTACCCAAAAACGCGGTCAGAGCTGATAGCTAAGATATTAATTAATCTCAATCTATCCTCAAAATCCACTCAAAAAATGCCACGTCGCTACATGAGTAACCTACCTCAGACTTTCCTCGGCAAATCGCCACCTGGTTGTGAAATCCGGACTTAGTTTCTGATCGGTTACCAATACCCTGAACATTTCGATGGGCATAGTACCATTGTGTAGAAATGCATCATTAAATTGCCGATCTGTCATCTTCTTTCCACCTACCACTTCCTTATGAAGCTCGTACATCTGCAAGGCACCAATCATATAAGCCAACTGATACAAAGGGCCATAGCCACCGGTAAATGACCGGCGCACTTCTGATTCGGCTACGAATCTTTCAAGCCCCACTTTCTCCACCAGATAATCAATGCATTGCTGAGGTGTCCAATTCTTCAGATGATAGTTAAGAGAAAAAACGATTCTGGCACAACGGGTCATCCTCCAAAACAGCGCTCCTATCTTCTCTTCCGGTGTGCGGTTATATCCATTATCCCACAAAATCATTTCCCAATAAAATGCCCATCCTTCCACGTTGAATGGGGTACTAAACTGCCTTCTGTATGAGCGGTATCTTTTGTTCATATAAAACTGAAGATTATGACCGGGAATCAGTTCATGAAACACCTCTGCCCTTGCAAATGAATAATTTCCACTGCGCATAATCATCATCATGGTATCATAATCCTGCTCTTCATTAGCATAAGCCACCATTATCATGGGTCCTCCAAGAAAGTAAGAAGCAAAACGCATCTGTTCCGGAGATAACATCACCATCCGCCAGGCTTCACGGGCATTGTCAGGAATAGTTACCAACCCCAGGCTATCTATCATGTGCATAGCAAACTCTTGTAGTTCGTTGACTAGCTGAGGCTGCTTTCCCGGAGGAAGAAAATTCTGCTTCACCTTTTCCAGCGCTTTCTCCCAGTCATCCCCATACCCCATAGCACGCGATGCTTTCTTCATCTCGTTGAGACACCAGTCGTATTGTTTTGCTGCAATCTGAATTAACTGTTCAGGTGAATATGGAATAAACTCAAACCTCAACTGCCGTTCCAACTCATCCTTCCCAATAGGATTACCAATGATTCCAGAGTTATCCATAGCCTTTCCGGGAAACTGAACCGATTGTTTGGCCAGCCACTTTGCATAATCACTCA
>JACFNA010000386.1 GCA_019455085.1 Chitinophagaceae bacterium | reverse complement strand
CTCCGTAACCTCCATGACCTGCTCCGCATCCTGTCCCTGGTCCCACTCCTCTTGCGTAACCTCTTCCGTTTGTTGTTACTACTCCTCCTGTCTCTACTGTAAAGTCTCGACCTAGTGTTAGTGTTACTCCATAGTCAGACAATGAAGATGCATTCATGTATGTCCCGTTGCCATCATAAGATACCAAGTTAAGTACAGATTTATCTCTGACTATTAAACTCTCTAGTATATGCACATCGTGGTTTGGACTCTTGGCTGTGTATCTCTTCTGTGTGTATGCGTACAATGTTACTGCCGCTGGTTCGTCTCCATTTCCTATCTCTAGATCTCCTGCTCCTTCTATGTCTCCTATAATGTCTAGGTTTACTCTGTCTACCACAAATCTCTCCGGTAGACTTATTAATCCCTGTGGCTCTAATCTTGGTACTGTTGTGTCTCCTTCGAGTCCTTCTTCATCTGTTATTACCAAGGTCGAATCCAGTCCCATTATCTGCAAGTGTCCGTATTCCTTTAGATATATCTTGTTAAACTGCTGTACCGGGTTTACTGCATCGTATGGTACTCCTGCTGCTTCTGTATTTCTATTGTTATTGTTTATCCATAAATCTCCGTTGCCTCCGCTTTGTCCATCTGCATCTATGTAGATTGTTCCTGCTCCTCCAAAGCTTCCGCCTCCTCCTCCAAATGCCTGTATATTACTCTTGTTTGTTATTGGAAAACTACCTCTACTATTCTCGTATATGGCAATTCTTCCTCCTCCTGATCCTACTGCTCCTGCTCTGCTTCCTCCGTTAGCACTTATGAGTCCGCTACCGTCTATTCTGTCTGCACTTAACCATAGTGATCCTCCTGCTCCTACTGCTCCCTGTGTTAGGTTATTTGTTCCCGGTCCTCCGTCTGCTGTCAAGCTTCCATCTACCCTAAGTACTCCTCCTACATTCAGTCTTACTGCTCCTCCTCCTTCTCCTCCATAAGACCAGTTCCCAAAGTAGTCTCTGGAACATCCTCCGGATCCCATCGTTACAGGTTCTTTAACTGAACCATACGGTACTCCCTGACTTGACACACTTACTCCGTAACCTCCATGACCTGCTCCGCATCCTGTCCCTGGTCCCACTCCTCTTGCATAGCCTCTTCCATTGCTTGTTGCTAAGCCTCCTGCTTCAATCTCAAAGTCTTCGTCCACAATTATTCTTACCCCATAATCTTGAAGTCCTCGGCCATTGTTTGCAGAGCCATTACCATCATAAGAGAACAGAAACAGGGATGCACCACTACGGACTGTCAAAGAAGAAAATTCATAAACATCATGGTTCGGGGATTTATTAGAATACCTCTTCTGATTATACG
>JACFNA010000094.1:11380-11586 GCA_019455085.1 Chitinophagaceae bacterium | reverse complement strand
GGTTTTACTTTCTTAATGTCTGTGCCCAACCGTTGCAGATAAGCTATCAGTGCTACGATTTCGTCATTCTTGCTGACCTTGATCTTATCCTTAGCCAGACTCGCCTTTATCTTTTCTGCCTGTGTATCTATATCCTTATTGGCGCTATTTTCATATCCAGCAGGATAAGGCACTCCCAGCCTTTTCATAGCCTTTATCATTGCAGG
>JACFNA010000094.1:0-11370 GCA_019455085.1 Chitinophagaceae bacterium | reverse complement strand
TTATCTATTCTGTCGGTAAACAACCAGGGGTATGCAGGCATCAGTGAGCCGGAAGTCATTGATGTAGGATCGAGCATGTGATTGTAGTGCCAGCTATCCGGATATTTTCCACCCAGGCGTGCCAGGTCAGGCCCGGTACGTTTGGATCCCCATTGGAATGGATGGTCATACACAAACTCACCTGCCTTAGAGTATTCACCATACCGTGCCACCTCGTCTCTGAATGGCCTGATCATTTGGGAGTGACAGGTGTAGCAGCCTTCCCGTACATAGATGTTTCTTCCGTGAAGTTCAAGTGGCGTATAGGGTTTTACTTCAGTAATGGTTGGGATGTTGGACTTCACGAGGAAGGTAGGTACCATCTCAACCAGTCCGCCGATGCCTACTGCTATCAGCGAAAAGATAGTCAACTGTACAGGTCTTTTTTCAATCCATCCGTGCCAGTGGCCATTTGCTTCAGGCTCTAATTTCTTAGGCAGTGGAGCTGCCATAGCCTTTTCATTTTCAACCAGTTTGCCCGACTTTATGGTCTTCCATAAGTTCACAATCATCAATACTACGCCTGTCAGATAGAGCAATCCGCCCACAGCGCGCAACACGTACATCGGCTGTATGGTGGTAACTGTTTCCATAAACTGGTACTGCAGGATTCCTTCAGGAGTGAATTTCTTCCACATAAGGCTTTGGGTGAGGGCAGCCCAATAGAGCGGAATTACATAAAACACAATACCCAGTGTACCAATCCAGAAATGAGTGTTGGCCCATTTCTTAGAATATAATTGTGTGTTGAATATTCTTGGAAGCATCCAGTAGAGCATGGCAAATGCCAGGAATCCGTTCCATCCTAACGCCCCTACGTGTACGTGTGCGATAGTCCAGTCGGTATAATGGCTTACAGCATTCACACTTTTCAGAGAGAGCATAGGGCCTTCAAAGGTGGCCATCCCGTAGCAGGTGAGTGCCACCACCATAAATTTAAGTATGGCATCTTCGCGCACTCTGTCCCATGCGCCGCGCAGGGTCAGTAGTCCGTTCAGCATACCTCCCCATGAAGGAGCAATCAGCATGATAGAGAATACAGTACCCAGTCCCTGAGCCCATTCCGGCAATGCCGTATAGAGCAGGTGGTGTGGCCCTGCCCAGATATAGATGAAAATCAAAGCCCAAAAATGGATGATAGACCATCTGTAAGAGTAAATAGGCCGGTTGGCCGCCTTAGGTACGAAGTAATACATCAGCCCCAGGAATGGGGTAGTGAGGAAGAAGGCTACAGCGTTATGGCCGTACCACCATTGCACCAACGCATCCTGCACACCCGCATACCACGAGTAGCTCTTCATCAGAGAAACAGGAATAGATATTGAGTTTACAATGTGCAGCATGGCTACTGCTACCCATGTGCCGATATAAAACCAAATAGCCACATAGAGGTGTGCCACCCTTCTTTTAAGAATAGTGCCGAGCATGTTCGCACCGAAGATTACCCACAACACAGTGATGGCGATATCGAAAGGCCATTCCAGCTCTGCGTATTCCTTGCCCTGCGTAAAGCCGGCCCAGAGGGAGAGTGCACCTGTCAGAATCAGAAGCTGCCAGCCCCAGAAGTGAATCTGGCTGAGTTTATCGCTCCACATTCTGGCCTTTACCAGCCTTTGCAGTGAATAATACACTCCACAGAAAATTGCATTTCCTACGAAGGCGAAGATTACCGCATTCGTGTGCACTGGCCGCATTCTTCCGAAGGTAGTAGGAGCCCATCCTAAATTGACCTGTGGAAAGGCAATGGAGAAAGCAGCCCACAAGCCGGCTGTCATTCCTATGATTCCCCAGAACAGGGTGGCATAGGCGAATGACCGCACAATCTTGTTGTCGTAATAAAAAGTCTCAAGTTTGAGGCCTGATTGTGAAGCAGTAGATAGCTGTGCTTCCTGCGCTTCTTCAGAATTTTTTCTTAGTTCTGAACTCATGAAGTTGAAGTTTTAAAAAGCTATGGATTGGTTGTATTTGTGTCATCAAAAAATATCTGATGAGCGGGACTGTAATCATCGTCGTACTGACCGTCTTTGACGGACCATATAAAGGCAAATACAAAAATGAGAGACACTGTCAGGCTTGCACCCAACAGTATTAACATTACGCTCATATCGTCAAATATTTGGCGGCAAACATAATCGGAGAGCTTTTTTCGGGGAATGACTCCTGTCATATTCCTTACTGAGCCCTGTCATTTTATTGTAATTAATTGCAATGTTAAGTGAAATTTCCGTTATAAAACAGTATATAGCCGGGTACTGAAGAATAGAGTCGGTTGACCAGGTGCCGGGTAACAGAGGAACCGGAGGATGTAATATTACTTTAATAAATATTCTTCTAATGCAAAGCCTGTAGTTTCAATTGATTCCAGCCACTTTCCGGGCATTACCCTGAAAAATGATTTGATGAAATGGCTTTGCTTTCGGGCTTGACTCTTAAACGGATACATGAATCAGAATTTCCCCCAAAGCCATATAGCCTTTATGATCTCACAGTAGTGCAGTTTGGTCGATAGATAGTTTCGTTTTGGGATAATAGAAAAACAGTTTCAAAAATTTTATTGATCACCGCGGTTATGGGTTTTGTATCATGTAGTGTGCCCATCAAACTAACCCGAAACCCGAAACCCGAAACCTGAAACCTGAAACCCCAAACCGCCGGATTACCTTAATTTTGCCGTTACAATAAGTATTGCATGAGGATAGCTGTTTATAGCCGTGATCTGGAATCTGACCAACTGGAAGGAATGAAAATGCTGCTGAATGAGTTCAGAACGTATAATATTGAAGCTGTTATTTATCAGGATTTTTTTAATCTGATCTATACTGCTATCCCACTGGGTGATAAGGTGAGGACATTTAACAAGCCGGAAGATCTGGAGAATATTGATTATATGATCAGTCTCGGAGGCGATGGCACCTTATTGGATACCGTCACCTTTATTGCCAACAGAGAGATTCCGGTGATAGGAGTGAACTATGGCCGACTGGGTTTTCTGGCTAATATAGGGAAGGAGGAGATTGCCTCTACCGTGCGATCGCTTCACCAGCGCACATTCCTCATAGATCAGCGTACGCTGGTGCATCTGGACGCCAATCTTCCTTTGTTTGGAGGTGTAGCTTTCGGGTTAAATGAATTTGCCATCCATAAGAAGGACGCCTCTCCGATGATTAAGATACATACCTACCTGAATGGCGAGTTCCTGAATACTTATTGGGCAGATGGGCTTATTGTGGCCACACCCACCGGATCCACCGGGTATTCGCTCAGTTGCAATGGCCCGGTATTATTTCCTGATTCAAAGAGTTTTGTGATCACTCCGGTATCGCCGCATAATCTGAATGTAAGGCCAATAGTGGTGCCCGACACTTCGGTGATCTCATTTGAAGTAGAAGGGCGCACAGATGGTTTTCAGTGTACACTCGACAGCCGGCGGGAAATAGCGCCCATAGAGACGCTGGTGGCTGTACGTAAAGAAACTTTTACTATTGGGCTTGTAAGACTCAATGAGAATAATTTTTTACAAACTTTAAGAAATAAACTTTCGTGGGGGTTGGACAAAAGGAATTAAATGGTATTTTTAACCCCTGAAAACAAGACACCCCGATACTTTCGGAATTTCCGTAAGCCATTTAAACTTCTGATGACTAAAGTTTTTGCGATAACCCTATCCTTGTTTTTGGGTATTCAGTATTGCAACGCTCAATTTACCCAAAACAGGACAACAGAATTCCAGTATGTCCAGGATGCTGAAATTGGTATTACGGCAGGAGTGGCTCATTATTTCGGGGATCTTAACAACCATTTCAGGGTCAACCGGCCCAAAGCCGCCATTGGTGCATTTTACAGGAAACAGTTTGGTAACTATGTGGCAGCCAGGCTTTCAGGCCACTATATGCAACTGGGGTATAGCGACCGGTATAATAGCAGTGAATTTGAAAGGTCCAGAAATCTGAGTTTTAATACCAATATTTTTGAATTGACTCTTCAGGGAGATTTTAACTTTTTTAAGTTCATACCTTCAGATCCGTCTTATGCTTTTACGCCTTATATCACCTTAGGTGTGGGCATCTTCGGCTATGATCCTTATGCGATGCTGGAAGGTACAAAGTATTATCTGAGGCCATTGCACACCGAAGGGCAGACTTTCTACCAGAACCGGAAGCCTTATGGCACTATGGCGCTTTGTTTTCCTTTAGGATTTGGATTCAAATATGCTTTTACGGATAATCTGAGTGTGTCGATGGAACTGGGTTATCGGTTTACCAATACCGATTATATCGATGATGTGAGTACTACTTATGTAGGAATTGATAAGTTCCCTAACCCCGGTGGTGGAAAGAATGTAGCCGGATTATTACAGGATCGCTCTTATGAACTGGGCACTCCGATAGGGGTGGAAGGGCGCCAGAGAGGATGGAGTAAACAAAAAGACCAGTATCTGATTGCAGAAATTGGTCTGGCGCTTAGCCTTACTTCATACAGATGCCCTGATGCCAGATAAAATAATTCTTTTTGCGGGATATCCCGCGGAGGCTGTTACCTTGAAATAGCTTTAGCAGAAAATCGTTTAATTAATAAGAAATAATACTTTTGCCTGATGATAAATTTTGAAGAGATGGAATACAATACCACTCGTGAACCTCTTGTAATCCGTGAATACGGGAGGCACATTCAGAAGATGGTAGATTTTGTAATGACCATCGAGGATCGTGAAAAACGGACCCGCAACGCACATACGATAGTAGAATTGATGGGGTTTCTGAATCCTCAGTTGAAGACTATCGAAGATTATAAACATAAACTGTGGGATCACCTGTATCTGATTAGCGATTTCAAACTGGACGTGGATAGCCCTTACCCAAGACCGGTGAAGGAAGATTATATCGAGAAGCCCGATCCTATCCCTTACCCACATAAAACCCCGACCTACAACCATCTGGGAAGAAATATTGAGACATTAATTGAGAAGGCTATGAAAGAGGAGGATGAGGAAAAGAGGCAGGGATTGGCAAATGCAATTGCTTATTATATGAAGCTCACTTATAGCAACTGGCATAAAGAACTGGTGCACGATGATAATATACAATCAGAGTTGTCATCAATCAGCGGTGGTAAGCTTACTTTTGATACCCGTCCACATATCAAACATCGTGCTTCCAAAGACAGGGAAGATTTTGTGAGCAATATTGGCAAGAAGAAGAACAATCACTCCCGAAACAGGAACGGACGAAACCGTAAATACGGTAAGAAGAAATATTAATATCCCTGTTACAGGATAAGACTGCTGGCATATTATTTTCCGATGAATGGCAAACTTCATAGTAAAAGGTGGTAAACGATTAGACGGAGTTATTACTCCCCAGGGAGCGAAGAATGAGGCGCTTCAGGTAGTATCAGCCGTTTTACTTACCAAAGAAGAAGTTACCATCCATAATATTCCTGATATCCTGGATGTAAGGCTCCAGATAGAGTTGCTGAAAGATCTTGGGGTTAGGGTCACGCAGTCCGATAATCATACCTATACTTTCTGTGCGGAAAGCCTGAATACGGAATTCCTTTCCTCTGAAGGCTTTCAGGAAAAGGCAGGAAAACTGAGGGGAAGTGTGATGCTTGCAGGGCCGCTTCTGGGCAGGTTAGGAATGGCATGTATGCCCAAGCCCGGTGGAGATAAGATTGGAAGAAGAAAGCTGGATACACATATTTCCGGTTTCAAAGCGATGGGAGCCACCATAGATTTCAATAAAGATGCAAACTTCTTTCTGATAAAGGCGGACGCCTTAAATGGGGCTTACCTCATGCTGGACGAGCCCAGTGTGACCGGTACCGCCAATCTGATAATGGCAGCCGTGGTCGCACACGGAAACACTACTTTGTATAATGCTGCCTGCGAACCTTACATTCAGCAATTGTGTTCGATGCTCAACAGGATGGGGGCAAAAATTAGCGGTATTGGCAGTAATCTGCTCCTGATAGAAGGAGTAGCATCCTTATCCGGTACTACCCACACAGTTTTGCCGGATATGATAGAGGTAGGATCGTTTATTGGCCTTGCGGCCATGACCCGCAGCAATCTCACCATTAAGAATGCAGGAATTGCGCATCTGGGAGTTATTCCTGACAGATTCCGGGCACTGGGCATCGTGGTGGAAACGCTTGGGGATGATATTCATATTCCCTCGCAGGAGATTTATGATATAGAAACCTATCTGGATGGTTCCATGCTCACTATCAGCGATCATCCGTGGCCGGGGCTTACGCCTGATTTGCTGAGTGTGTTGCTGGTAGTAGCTACCCAGGCAAGGGGCAGTGTGCTGATACATCAGAAGATGTTTGAAAGCCGTCTGTTTTTTGTAGATAAAATAATTGAAATGGGGGCACGCATTGTGCTGTGCGATCCGCACAGAGCAGTAGTGGTAGGGCTTGAGCGCAAATATCCTTTGCGCGGTATTACCATGACGAGCCCGGATATACGTGCAGGTGTGGCATTGCTTATCGCGGCATTGAGTGCCGAAGGCAGGAGTGTGATACAAAACATTGAGCAGATAGACAGAGGGTATCAGTTTATAGATCAGCGACTGCGACAGTTGGGCGCAGATATTCAGCGCGTGTGATATAATTAGATTATGAGCGAAAAAATTTACAACAAAATCATTTTAATTACCGCCCCTTCGGGATCGGGGAAGACATCCATTGTAAAGCATCTATTAAAAAAGTATCCAAGGCTTTCATTTTCCATTTCAGCCACCACGCGCAGGCCCCGGGCTAATGAGAAAGACGGGGTAGATTATTATTTTATTGATGAGAAAGAATTCCGCGACAAAATTCATAAGAAAGAATTTCTGGAGTGGGAGATGGTATATGAAGGGAAGTACTACGGTACACTCAAATCTGAGATGAACAGACTATGGGCTGAAGGCAAGGTTCCGGTACTTGATCTTGATGTGCATGGCGCTATCCACGTGCAGCGGCAGTATCCTGTGAATACGATTTCCATCTTCATTCAGGCCCCCTCAGTGGAGGAATTGCGCAACCGGTTGATGAAGCGTGGCACAGAAACGCCTGAATCGTTACAGGCCAGGGTAGATAAAGCCAGTTATGAAATGACCTTCAGAAGCCATTTCGAAAACATCATTGTAAACGACGATTTTGAAAAGGCATGCCGGGAGGCCGACGGAATAATTGAGCAGTTTTTGGCAGGGTAAGCATCGGTGCAGGAAATACTTTGAAAAAGGAGTGATACATTTGTTTTATGGATATTAATTATCTGGCAATAACGCTTATTGTGGTGCTGTTGGTAATTTCCTTCCTTAGTGGTGTGGAATCCGCTTTTTTTTCAGCCGGCAGGCTTGCAGTAGAGTTGAAGAAGAAGCAGAACAAATACACAGGAAGGGTGTGGTCGTCTTATTTTGAGAATCCCACTAAGTTTCTTGCGTCAGGCATTTTAAGTACTATTCTCTTTCTTGCAATTTACGTGTATCTGTGGACATTAGTGATGAACTCTGTCTGGGATTACTGGCATATTGAGAATGTATATCTCAAACTGTTGGGGACATTTGTGCCTTCAGTTTTGTCCCTGCTGCTGGTGCAGGGAATTTTCAGGGCTGTGTTTCATGCAAGGCCCAATGGAATTATCGGAAGCGGATTTGCCACTTTTCTTGTAGCCTCGCTTTTCTCTGTTTTTTCATGGATTGCCTTAAAGATGGTTCAGGTGAGCCAATGGGTTTTGAAATATATATTCAATGTAAAAATGAACCCGAAGGTGAAGGCGTTTTCACGGCCTGATATCGATATTTTCGCGAAGCAGTTGCAGGATCAGGCACAGGATGACTTACATGAGAAAAGCAGTGAAATATTTGAGAATATCCTTTCACTCACCGAAACAAAGGTGAGAGCCTGCCTGGTGCCAAGGAAAGAAATAGTAGCAGTAACTGATACAATTTCTATTGAAGAATTGGTGAAAGTGTTTAGCGATACCAAACTTAGCAAACTCGTGGTGTATGGAGAAACAATCGATGATATAAAAGGGTATGTGCACCAACTCGACCTGTTTAAGAATCCTGCCGTGCTATCACAGATATTACATCCTATTCCGGTGGTGCCCGAAAGTATGAACGCGACTGATCTTATCAATAAGTTTTCGAAAGAAAGGAAAAGTATCGCATGGGTGATAGATGAGTTCGGGGGTACGGCCGGTATCGTGACGATGGAAGATTTGCTTGAAGAAATTTTCGGGGATATTTATGATGAATTTGATGTGAACGAAAATTTTGTTGATAAGGCTATCTCATCTACAGAGTATTTATTAAGCGGCAGGCTGAGCCTGGATTTGCTTACTGAAAAGTATGGCTTGTCTTTCCGTAAGGATGAAGAGAGCGAGACATTGAGTGGCTATATCATCAACCAGAGTGGTAAGATTCCCAAACAACGTGAGCGCATTATTATTGATGACTATCAGTTTGAAATAGTAAGTATGGCCAAAACACATATCGATGTGGTGCGATTGAAGATTCTCAGATGAAAATAATACTAACCGATTATTATGGAAGACTCCGGTACAGGAAAGTGGTTCCCCGATAAATACTTTAAGTCTGATGAAGTATTTGATACGCTACTATCCGATCCGCTAAGGGCAGTTGCCCCAAGGCATTGGACCCCATTGGAGGTTGCTGAAAAGGCCTCTCGGTTTTTGTGTACTCATCACGGTGTGAAGGTGTTGGATATCGGAAGCGGATCCGGTAAATTTTGTATGGCAGCCGCTTATCACCACCCTGAAGCGCGATTTACCGGGGTGGAGCAGCGGGCTTATCTCGTCGATTTCTGCAACAGCCTGAAAGATAAATTGGGATTGGGAAATGTGAAGTTTGTTCATGCCAATATCAAAGACTTTGATATTTCATCATACGACCATTTCTATTTTTATAACTCCTTTTATGAGAATCTGCCAGGTACGCAGAAGATTGATTATGAGGTAAGATATTCTGAAAGCCTGTATAATTATTATAACCGGATTCTGTACAAGATGCTGGATAAAAAGCCGGTGGGCACAAGGCTGGTCACTTATCACAGCCTGGGCGGTGAAATACCTCCCGGTTATGAAATTATTGATACTGATTATGCAGAGTATCTTAAGTATTGGCAGAAACTGTAGTGCCCGCTTTTTTTTCGATATTTATTTTTGTTATGAATACGTTATTGAACTATAAGAAAACTCCCATTGTTACGTGGCTGTGGCCGATACTGTTTTTCCTGCTGCTGAATGGGTGTGCTTCCCGGCTAGTACCCTTAGAGACTTTACCACCCGATCTGGGGCAACGGATGGAAGCAAGCCATGCGATGGTGAGTACTGCACATCCGATTGCAAGCAAGATAGGAGTGGAGATTATGAAGAAAGGAGGTAATGTAATAGACGCAGCAGTGGCCTCTTCATTAGCAGTAGGTGTATTAGAACCTGAGATGTCGGGTATAGGGGGCGGGGGCAGTATGGTAATCTGGTTGCAGAAGGAGAGAAAAGCCGTAATGCTTGATTTTTATCCATCCAAGCGAACCAGGACTTATTTGAATGTGAGTGCGAAGCAGGGGCCTGATAATCTTCTGGTAGTCGGTGTGCCCGGAATGGTTGCCGGATTGTTATATGCACACGAGAAATATGGACGGCTTAGCCGGCAGGAAGTGATGCAGCCGGCCATTGAATTGGCAACGGAGGGATTCCCTATGTATATGACCCTTCACGATATGATTGAAAGCAGCAAGGACAAAATAAAGAAATACAAGGGGGCTTCCCTTTTTCTTTCGGATGATAAACCATTTCCGGTAGGGAAGACCTTCAGACAACCAGATCTGGCAAGAACACTTCAGAAAATTTCAGATGAGGGCGCCGGCGCATTTTATGAAGGGGAGGTAGCAAAGAATATAATCAGCGTATTAAATGCGGGGCAAAATCCTGTTACCCCGGAAGATTTCAGAGGATATAAGGTGCTTACAGATAAAAATCCATTGTCAGGGAGTTATAAGGGCTCCATACTTTTGACTGCCGCACCACCACAGTCGGGTATGGAGATATTGGAAGGACTGAATTTGGTGGAACCATTCGACCTGAAAAGAATTGGATTGCCCACCCAGTCAGATAGCGCATTTAATATCCTTGCATCTGCAATGAGGGTCCATAATGCAGATAACAGATTCATTAATGATCCCCGGTGGGAGGAAGTGCCTGTGTCTGCACTAACTTCTAAAGAATATGCCGGCAGGCGCTCGAAGGTATTTTTTGATTTTCCGGGTCCGGAAAAAGTGAGTCCTGCAAAAATTAATAAGTCCGTGGCTGTGGGAGAACCGGAAACAGCACAGCAGCATACCACCTCCCTGTCGCTCGTAGATGAGGATGGCAATGCGGTTGCTTTGACGCAGACTAACAGCAGTATGTTTGGTTCGGGCGCGTGGGTGGATGGGTTCTTCCTGAATGACTCAGGGTTTGACTTTTCAAGATTAGATCACAAATCAGAGAATAGTCCGGAATATAGAACACGGAAATCTACCATTGCACCCACGATTATTCTGGATGCCGACAGCACCGTAAGAATGATCATAGGCTCCCCCGGAGGAAATTATATCCCGGCTGCCCTGGTGCAAAGCATTGTCTATATGCTGGAATACGGGATGGATCCGATGGCTGCGCTGCGGATGCCTCGTATTTATGCCTTTGCCTCATCACCCAGGGTGCAGATAGAAAAACATATTGATGGCGACGTATTACAAAAAGCCGACAGGATGGGTTATGAATTTGTAATGGCAAAAGAGGGGGCACGAATCTATGTGATCAAAAAAGTAAATGGCAAATGGGTGGGAGCCGCAGACCCAAGGCACGAGGGGGGCGTGGCCGGGTATTAACGGTGCTTTTTTTTAATGATTTCCTGAGATGCATATTTGCCCCTCTTTAAGTCTCTGCAGAGCCTTAAAAACCTGCAATTACAGCAACCTTATGCTGTGGGCCATTTCCTTGAAATCAGGATAGAAAGCATTTCCCTTAAAGTCAATATCTTGCAAAAACAGCATTGTTAGTGGGAGGAGGCGCTCAGGTTTCTTCGTTTATCAGGAGCGATTTCTGAAAGCATTTTCTATAAAATTCCTTTGATTTGGCATAAATTCTCTTGAAATGAGATATTTTTTTTCATTTTCAGGATAAAAAATGGGAAAAATATTTTTTTTTAACTTTATCTTTCAGTACGAAATAGGAGTTAAGCATAAAGGTTCAGACTCTTTTTTTGCAGTTTTCGGAATTTTCAGTTTATCACATTTAAAAATTAAACTATGGGAAAAGCAATTCTATCAGTGATGGTG
>JACFNA010000093.1:10117-11610 GCA_019455085.1 Chitinophagaceae bacterium | reverse complement strand
CCATTTCAAAGTCTTACTTTTCTGCGCAGTGCGCTGTAAGTGGCATACGCTGTATATCCGAATGATTTTATGAAGTAAGTGTCCGCACTGATGCGCACTTCAACTGACCCGCGGATATTTGGGATGTGTGCAGTGTATCTGCTGAAGGCTGACCCTGAAGCCTACACTGTAATTGAAGATGTGCTTGTGAAGAACTTCCCTGATTCGCTACGCAACCATCCGATACTGATGGGGTTGCAACAGTTTTCGGGTAATGCTGTACGTGATGCTGAAAAAGAAAAGGTGCTCAGCGTGCTGCTGTCAAAGGGTTTTCTGCCCGGAGAAACAGTCTTATTCAGTTTCCAGAGAAAAAACCGTGATTACCCGGGGATGGTAATGGTGAGGAAGCGGGATGGCAGCTTTGTAAAAGAGCAAAATGAATATTTTCATGCACCCCAACTGGCAAGAGGGATAGCCAACCTTCCTTTTTTCCTGACCAAAGGAAATACGCCTCAGGGATTGTACCGGATGTTCGGATTTGGTGTGTCGCGCAATCAGTCGATAGGGCCTACGGCGAATATACAGATGGGTATGCCGGTGGAACTGAGCAGAGAGAAATTTTTTGACAACCGCAAGATGAAGGGAGACTGGAGTATGGAAGACTACCGGCAGTTGTTACCAGAATCTGTCCGTGATTATAAGCCATTATATGAGACCTATATAGCGGGTTCGGCAGGGCGCAACGAGATCATTGCACATGGCACCACAATAGACCCTTCGTATTATATCGGTAAACCTTATTATCCTATGACGCCGACAGAAGGTTGTCTGTGCACTAAAGAGTTTTGGGATGGTAAATTGATTTATAGCGATCAGCAAAGGCTTATCAACGCCATGCTTTCTGCCGGAGGTGCTTATGGTTATGTGGTAGTGATAGAGTTGAATGATGAACAGCGGCCTGTGGTGATTGATGATGTGTTACAGTATCTGAACTGATCATACTGCAGCAACTAAATGAACAGGCCTGTGTACCCGAAGGAGTGATTTGCCATTTATGTAATAATCCCGTCAAAAACGAAAAATTTTTGGTCAGCAGCTATTCTGACTCCTATATTTGCACCCTGATGATTCTAAAGTACGCACATATTTCTCTTTGTTGCTGTCGCTGTATGCCGTAAGGCATAGTCTATATCTCTCTGAATCCGGGTATGCAGGCATTCCCGCTTCGCTCGAAAAAATCAACTCTCTTTTTAAATATTAAATCATTAATAAAATGAGCTACAAACATTTTGAGACCTTACAACAACATGCAGGTCAGGAACCTGACCCTACCACCGGAGCCCGTGCCGTACCTATATACCAGACTACTTCATTTAACTTCAAAGATTCCAAACATGGTGCAGACCTTTTTGCACTGAGAGAGTTTGGTAATATCTACACCCGTATTATGAATCCTACTACGGATGTGTTTGAGAAACGTGTAGCCGCGCTCGAAGGAGGTGTGGGTGCACTTG
>JACFNA010000093.1:0-10107 GCA_019455085.1 Chitinophagaceae bacterium | reverse complement strand
CCGGTATGTCTGCACAGTTTCTGGCAATCACCAATATTATTGAAGCCGGACAAAACTTTGTAACCAGTCCTTATCTCTATGGAGGCAGCTTCAATCAGTTTAAAGTGTCGTTCAAAAGGCTGGGGATTGAAGCACGGTTTGCAAAAGATAACTCTGCTGAGGAGATGGAGAAACTGATAGATGGAAATACCAAAGCGCTTTATACAGAAACTATCGGAAACCCTGATTTCAAAGTACCTGACTTTGATAAACTGGCGGCCCTGGCACAGAAATATGATCTGCCTCTTATCGTGGACAATACTTTTGCAGGCTGCGGCTATCTTTTCCGTCCGCTCGAGAATGGGGCACATATCACCGTACAGGCAGCTACCAAGTGGATTGGAGGCCATGGTAACAGCATTGGAGGTGTGATTGTCGACGGAGGTAATTATAACTGGGGTAATGGAAAGTATCCTCAGTTTTCTGAACCATCTGAGGGATATCACGGATTAGTATTTAATGATGTGTTCGGTCCCAAAGGACCGTTTGGGAATATTCAGTTCATCATTCGTGCACGTGTAGAAGGCCTTCGTGATTTCGGGCCCGCCATCAGTCCGTTCAATTCCTTCCTGCTTATTCAGGGATTAGAAACCCTTTCACTCCGTATGGAACGCCATGTCCAGAACACTCAGGCGCTTGCCGAATGGCTCGAAGCACATCCTGATGTTGAAAGCGTAAACTTCCCCGGACTGAAGAGTAGTCCTAACCATGCTGTGGCAAGTAGATATCTGAAACACGGTTTTGGCTCAGTACTTACTTTCGAAATCAAAGGGGGAAAAGAAAATGCCACACAGTTTGTCGACAGCCTGAAGATGACCAGCCACCTGGCCAATGTGGGTGACACTAAAACATTGATTATTCAACCGGCAGCCACTACCCATCAGCAGTTGTCTGATGCAGAACAATTGAGTGCCGGCGTTACTCCGGGACAGTTGCGCGTAGCAGTAGGTATAGAGCATATTGAGGATATCAAAGCTGACTTCCAACAGGCTTTTGATAAGGTATTCGCCAGGAACACCGAAGTTGTTTCGGCATAATCAGAAATTTTCATGAAGGTGCAACATTGAAGAGAATGTTGCACCTTCTTTTAATCAGAAGATAGTGGCTTTCGATGCTTTTAAATATGAAGGTACATTTACGTTAGAGTCCGGAGAACAGCTTACGGGTTATCATCTGGGTTATACTACCTATGGCACATTGAATGAGGCAAAGGATAATGTAGTCTGGATATTTCATGCGCTTACGGCTAATAGCGATCCTGCAGAGTGGTGGCCTTCGTTGGTAGGCACAGGGAAATGTTTTGACCCGGTAAAGGATTTTATTGTTTGTGTAAACATGCCCGGAAGCTGTTATGGAAGTATAGGCCCTTTAGAGATCAATGAGGCCACGGGAAGAAAATTTTATCACGATTTTCCTTTCTTCACTACGCGGGATATGATTCGCAGCTATAAACCTCTTCTCAGGCATCTGGGTATCGATAAAATAAAAGCCGGAGTGGGAGGGTCTATGGGAGGCCAGCAGTTGCTTGAGTGGGCAATTGAAGATCCCGAATTGTTTGAAAATATTTTTCCGCTTGCTACCAATGCAATCCATAGTCCCTGGGGACGTGCCTTTAATGCCTCTCAGCGCTTTTGCATTGAAAACGATCCTACATGGAAGGAGTGTGCAGATGAAGCCGGTATTGAGGGTATGAAGATAGCCAGAAGTATTGCCCTGCTCTCGTACAGGCACTACGAGACGTATGAGAAAACACAGAGTGACCCCGATGGTAATACGTTATTAAAGTACCGGAGTGAGTCTTACCAGAAGTATCAGGGTGAAAAACTTGCCAGGCGGTTCAATGCCTTTAGTTATTACTTGCTGAGCCAGGGAATGGATGCGCATAATGTAGGAAGGGGCAGAGGTGGCATTGAAGCTGCATTACAGAGAATCAAGGCCAGGACTTTTGTGATGGGAATAGAGACTGATGTGTTGTTTCCTGTCTCCGAACAGCAATTCCTTGCAGCCCATATACCCGGGGCTGATTTCCATCTTATAAAATCATTTTACGGACACGACGGTTTCCTGTTAGAATACGAGCAGATCGGTGGCGTTATAAACAGAGCGCTTGCCTCATTCAGGTGATATCTTCCGGGCACTTTTATAATAGCTGATAAATAGTTTTGATTAATCTGAAACTATTTACGATTTTCAAGTATGATTCCGGCCGCTTTGAGGCAGGAATTTGCCAGGCCCTGATTCTAAATTGTTATTGCTATGCTGAGAAAAAAAATAGTCCCGAAGTATTACATCTGTTATATTCTCCTTTTGGTGGGTGGTATATCGGCGGTCCCGGCCACTTACGCGCAACAATGGATACGCATCAATCAGCTTGGGTATAAGCCGGGATCGGTGAAGGTAGCCGTATGGTGTAGTAAAGATGATAGCCGGATTCAGCAATTTGAAGTGGTAGATGCAGCCCGCAATACTGTGGTCTTTTCTGCGAAAGCAGGTAAATCGTACGGTGCGTACGGCCCTTTTGTCAATACCTACAGACTTAATTTTTCTGCACTGAAACAACCGGGAAAATACTTCGTAAGAACCGGTAAGACACAGTCTCCTGTTTTTGAAATCGGGGATGATGTATATAAGGGTACAGCAGACTTTGCCTTGTTCTATATGAGGCAGCAACGCTGTGGGTTTAATCCCTTCCTAAAGGATAGTTGCCATACACACGATGGTTATACGTTGTATGGCCCTATGCAGGATAGCACCCGTATAGATGCTGTCGGAGGTTGGCATGATGCTACGGATTATCTGCAGTATGCCACTACTACGGCGAATGCAACCTGGCATCTGTTGGCAGCACAACGCGATTTTCCCGGAGTATTTAATGATGTGAAAGATGCAAACGGGCTTGACGGTTCAAATGGTATTCCCGATGTGCTGGATGAAGCGAAATGGGGGCTCGATTTCCTGTTGAAACTGCATCCGCGTAATGACTGGATGTTTAACCAGGTAGCTGACGACCGCGACCATCGGGGATTACGGCTGCCTAAAGAAGACGATTTTTATGGGAGAGGATTTGAGCGGCCGGTATATTTTATTGACGGGAAGCCACAGCAACAGGGTAAGTTAATGAATCATACAGAAGGAACTAGCTCTACCGCAGCTAAGATGTCGAGTGCATTTGCTTTGGGCAGCTTTATATTTCACAATCAAAACCCCTCCTTTGCCAACCTGCTGCAGCAGAAGTCTAAGTCGGCGCTGGCCTATGCACAAATAAAACCTGGCGTGACACAGACAGTCTCCGTAGCATCACCATATATATATGCAGAAGAAAACTGGACTGACGATATGGAGCTGGCTTTTGCTTCTATGAAAAAGTATGTGGTGAATCATCAGGCAGACTATCTGGATTCTTCCTTCCGGTATTCGCTGGTAGAGCGTGTAACCCCGTGGATGTTACGGGATACAGCTAATCATTACCAATATTATCCTTTTATCAATATCGGGCACTATGAGCTTGCAGGGCAACTGAACGGAAGAAATAAAAAGCGGGTAGAAAGCTTTTACAGAACGGGAATAGAGGCTGTCAACACGAGGGCAAGCCGTAATGCTTTTCTGAGAGGTGTGCCGTTTATTTGGTGCAGTAATAACCTTACCACTTCATTTGCTATCCAGTGTTATTGGTACCGGCAGTTGACAGGCGATAGCCGTTATGAGGAACTGATGCAGGCAAATATCGACTGGCTTTTTGGCTGCAATCCCTGGGGCACTTCTATGGTGTATGGCCTGCCACAAAAGGGAGACACACCCGTGGATCCACATGCAGCCTTTACACGGCTGATGCAGGCACCCATTAACGGAGGTTTGGTAGATGGACCTGTATATACTTCTATCTTCAGTAATCTGATAGGCATCAAACTTACCAGAAATGATGACTATGCGCCTTTCCAAAGCGATTTAGCCGTGTATCATGACGATTATGGAGACTATAGTACCAACGAACCGACGATGGATGGCACAGCCTCACTGATTTATCTGTTGGCAGCGCTTGAAGGGAGCAGATAATGGAAATTCAATTGATAAAACATAATACCTCACAGCACTTTTTTTAAAAATTCTGTCAGGGTTTCTTATTTTTTTTCCGCACTTTTAGGGAAGTTTACCGTGAATCATTGATATTTCTAAATCGTTGCAAATGCTTAAGACGACCGATCTGATTGTTTTTCTAATCTACTTTGTAATAGTCAGTGCTTACGGAATTTATATCTACCGAAGGAAAAAAAGGCAGGAAGAGACTGCAGCAGATTTTTTTCTTGCTGAAGGTTCGCTCACTTGGTGGGCAATAGGTGCCTCACTGATTGCTTCTAATATTTCGGCCGAGCAATTTATTGGTATGTCAGGTAGTGGGTTCAAACTGGGATTAGCTATCTCCGCATACGAGTGGCTGGCTGCGGCTTCGCTGATTGTGGTGGCAATTTTCTTTATGCCGATTTACCTGAAGAACAAGATATTCACCATGCCTCAGTTTCTGAAGACGAGGTATAATGAGACAGTGGCATTGATCATGGCGGTATTTTGGTTGTTTCTGTATGTAGCAGTCAACCTTACCTCTATCCTGTTTCTGGGCACCCTTGCCATCAACAGCCTTACCGGTGGCGCACATTTCCATTTGATAATGATTGGCCTGGCGGCGTTTGCCCTGATCATCACACTGGGGGGAATGAAGGTGATAGGATATACCGATGTGATACAGGTGTTAGTGCTGATTATTGGCGGGCTGGTTACTACCTATATTGCACTGACGATGGTGTCAGATTACTTCGGACTTGGTAAGAGTGTGCTGGCCGGATTCAATAAATTAATGACCGAAGCTCCCGAGCATTTCAAAATGATTTTTGATAAACCAGGTCCGGGTGCATCGGCTTCAGAGATGTCAAACTACCTCGATCTGCCGGGTGTGACTATGCTGATAGCGGGTATGTGGATTGCGAATCTGAACTATTGGGGATGTAATCAATACATTACCCAGAGGGCGCTGGGCGCGGATTTAAAGACGGCACGGACAGGTATTCTGTTTGCAGGGTTCCTCAAACTCATTATGCCCATCATTGTAGTGTTGCCGGGAATTGCGGCTTACGTACTTTTCAAAAACGGACAGTTGCAGGAGCAGATGGCGGCAGGTGGTACGGTGAATGCGGATAATGCGTATTCGGCCATTCTTGCTTTTCTGCCTACAGGGTTGAAGGGTTTGTCGATGGCAGCTCTTACCGCAGCCATAGTAGCATCGCTTGCAGGTAAAGCAAATAGTATCTCCACCATTTATACGCTCGATATTTATAAGAAATATGTGAAGAAAGATGCTTCTGAAAAGAAACTGCTCTGGATGGGCAGGGTGGTGATAGTGGTAGCCTTGTTGATTGCCATATTAGCCAACTGGAACGATCTCCTGGGGATTGGTGGTGCGGGCGGGTTTATCTTTATTCAGAAGTATACAGGCTATGTATCTCCTGCTATTTTCTCGGTCTTTCTTCTTGGGTTTTTCTGGAAGGGTAATACTTCAAGGGCAGCTATCGCGGGCGTGATTGTGGGAGTTGTGATAATGATCCTGTTTGACAAATACCTTCCCGGAATCGCAGGCAACCACACGTGGCTTTATACCGCGTTTCCGAATACTAATGGTGTTTATGAAATTCCATTTATGGTGAGTATGGGATGGGCTTTCTTTTTCTCCATTGTGCTGATGGTTATCATTAGTTTCTTTGATAAAAAAGAACGCTTGCAGACCAAAGGCCTGGAAGTAGATACAAAGATGTTCCGTGTCTCCAATTCCACGCTGGTAATGAGCCTGGTGATTATAGGGGTGTTGCTGGCGTTGTATATCATTTTCTGGTAGGTTGGTTGGGAAGAGGTAGCTCTTACAGTACTCGGATGTTTCTGATTCGGGCGTTACAAAAAGGTGTTTCTAAGGGAGTTGGATGTTGCTTCTGCTTTTTATGATTGGCACAAGCGGTACGCTTGCGCCAGTAAATGGTACTGATATAGTAGATTTCTGATTTAACAGGTAGCTCCTACGGAGCTGGAGGTAGCTTTTGTTTTCATGGTTACAAATCGGAAACTCCTCTGGAGTTTGGAAGCTATGTCTGTGAGGTTTATTAAAATTCCACAGGCTTCAAGTGTTTGGTGTATGAGGCACAAGCGAGACGCTTGCGCCAGTAAATGGTACTGATATAGTAGATTTCTGATTTAACAGGTAGCTCCTACGGAGCTGGAGGTAGCTTTTGTTTTCATGGTTACAAATCGGAAACTCCTCTGGAGTTTGGAAGCTATGTCTGTAAGGTTTATTGAAATCTCGCAGGCTTCAAGTGTTTGGTGTATGAGGCACAAGCGAGATGCTTGCGGTATTAAGTGTAGGATGTATGAGGCACAAGCGAGACGCTTGCGCCATTACGAGGGGACGCTTGCGCCAGTAAGCAAACAATTTTTTTTATGCCAACTTAATATTTAACTCCTTTAACTGCTTTTCAGCTACCGGCCCCGGGGCATCTATCATCATATCCCTGCCATTATTGTTTTTAGGGAAGGCGATAAAGTCACGAATGGAATCACTGCCTCCAAGAATTGAGCATACCCTGTCTAATCCGAAAGCAATTCCTCCATGCGGTGGTGCGCCATATTCGAAAGCTCCTAAAAGGAATCCGAACTTCTGTTGTGCTTCTTCTTCACCAATCCCAAGTGCAGCAAACATTTTTTGTTGAAGGTCTTTTTGATAAATACGAATAGAGCCACCGCCAATTTCATTCCCGTTCATCACCATGTCGTATGCGTTGGCCTTGATTGAAGCATAAGGATGTTGCAAATAGTTTTCTTTATCCGTAATTACAGGTGAATTCTCAATCATAGCCTGCACATCTTCCGGCTTGGGCGATGTAAAAGGGTGGTGGCGCG
The DNA here is from genome assembly GCA_019455085.1 of Chitinophagaceae bacterium. Taxonomy (GTDB): domain Bacteria; phylum Bacteroidota; class Bacteroidia; order Chitinophagales; family Chitinophagaceae; genus Ginsengibacter. The sequence goes on along the minus strand of JACFNA010000093.1, from coordinate 3,135 downwards.
CTACCCAGCGATTGTCTTCCTCATCATACTCAAACAGTGGGAAATCAGTCACCCACAATAAATTAAATTTCTCAGGATCGCGAAGTCCCAGCCTTTCTCCCATCAGCAGCCGCAGTTCGGATATCGCCTTTCGGGTACGCTCTTCTTTTCCGGCCAGGATCAGGATCAGGTCTCCTTTTTCACTGCCACAGAATTCTGCAAATGTGGTCAACTGATCGGGCGTAAAAAATTTGTCGAAGCTGCTCTTACAACTGCCATCCTGATTGTATTTGATAAAGGCCAGACCTCCCATTCCGATTTGCGGACGCTTTACCCATTCAATCAGTTCATCTGTCTGCTTTCTGGAATATTCTGCAGCTCCGGGTACAGAAATAGCCAGCACAGTTTCTGCTTTGTTGAAGACATCAAATGTGCTTTCATTCAGGGTTTGCAGATGGACAGTATGCTGTGTCTTTAAATTCTTTACCAGCATCCCAAACCGGGTATCCGGCTTGTCATTTCCATAGTCTTTCATCGCATCAGCAAAGGACATTCTGGGTATGGCTCCCTGAATCTCGATTCCTTTCACTTCCTTTAATATCGATTTAATAAGCCCTTCAAAAGTGTTCAGCACATCTTCCTGCTCTACGAACGACATCTCGCAGTCGATCTGTGTGAATTCAGGTTGCCTGTCTGCTCGCAGGTCTTCATCCCTGAAGCATTTTACAATTTGAAAATAACGATCAAAGCCACTTACCATCAGCAGTTGTTTGAAAGTCTGTGGAGATTGTGGCAACGCATAGAACTCATGTGCGTTCAGCCTGCTCGGTACAATGAAGTCGCGTGCCCCTTCGGGTGTGCTGCTGATGAGGTATGGTGTCTCTACTTCAATGAAATTTTTATCTGACAGATAGTTCCTTGCAGCACGGTTGATGGCGAATCGCAATTCCAGATTCTTTTTCAGAGGGCTGCGGCGCAGATCCAGATATCTGTATTTCATTCTGAGGTCATCGCCACCATCGGTATCATCTACAATGGTAAACGGAGGTACGGCCGATTTGTTGAGTACTTTGAATTCACTTACGGCAATCTCAATATCTCCGGTGAGGATATTTGGGTTTTTGTTGCTTCTTTCTCTCACCATTCCTTTGGCCTGAATTACCCATTCACGTCCTGCATTCTGCTTTTCAATAGCTTCGGTAAGGGTTTCATCAAGTACCAGTTGGGTGATGCCGTAGCGGTCGCGCAGGTCTATGAAAGTAATGCTTCCAAACTTTCTGATAGTCTGAATCCAGCCGGAAAGAGTGACCTCTTTACCGGAATCGGCTGCCCTCAATTCTCCACACGTATGAGTCCTGAACATAAGAACGCTGTTTGATAATTTTTTGAGGCTGCAAAGTTATACGAAATTGAGATAGGGGCCGAAAGGCTTTTTAGGCGGGGATTCCTGTTTGAAGTTCGAAGCGAAGTATAAGGAATTCTGAAGGGATAGTGAGTGCAATCCCGGCATCTATGATTAGCCTGCCATTTTGTACATCGTGTGCCGTCATGGTTTCCCCAATCCCCACTTTTACGAAAAAGGCATGGTCAGGGGTGGCACCCTGAAGCACATTCCGGTGCCAGAGCATTTGCAGAAAATTTTCTATCAGAAGCTGAATTCTTACCCATGTATGGCTGTCGTTGGCCTCAAAGACAAAAGGTTGGATAGACCTGCGGATGCTGGTTTCAATCATGATTACGAGCCTGCGCATGGAAATGAATTTCCACTGGCGGTCGTTCCCGGCGAGCGTGCGTGCACCAATGACCACATTACCCTTGTGAGGTATCAGCCTGATGACGTTGATTGATTTGCCTGTAGCCATGTCGGCAATATGAGCCGCCTGATCCTTCTCATCCAGGGGAATGGTGGGTGAGTTTACTTCGGATAAAATGATATCTGCTGGAGCCGTCCATACATTCCTGCTGAGGTCGTTTTTTACATAGACCCCTGCAATTGCGGCTGATGGCGAGAGTTCCACGGTAAGTTTGCCGACCATTGTGGTGATTTCTTTCTTTAGCAGATCCGGAAGGTCTGCAAATTTGTGTGGCTGTGCAACACCATCAATGGTATGAGTAATCCGAAACGATGCATCTTCAAAGATGACGGGCAAGGCTGTTTTCAGGTAAGGGTGATATACTGCCCCGTATTGAAGAAAATCTTTCCCGACAACTTCTCGCATCCTAAATGCCTGATTATTGTCGAAACAGTCCAAAATAGCGAACCTGTCTTTGAGCTGCCCGGCCTGCTGTAGCAAGGCATGGTAAATAGAAATTGCATCTTTTTCCTCCAGTTGTTCGGTTTGTGGGCATGTGAGTAAGGTAATCTCCTGGCACGATGCAGCCATCTCTATACCCGCAATCAGTGCATCCACCTCAATACTTTGTCCTGCCAGGGTTCCTGTACTTATAATATAACACGGTCCGCCACCATTGGCAAAGTAGAGTTGCAGATGGTAATACATTTTGTGAAGCGACGGAATATCACAATTGACTTGGATAGATTGTGCAGCAGTGCGTTGGGTTGAGGGATTGAGGCTTTCTGAGATAGTGACTTGGATTGTAGCAGCCGGACTCCTTCCGAAAATTTTTACGTATTCCTCCGGAGAATGAATTCTTACCGGCTCCGCTATTTCAAAACCATTTATTTTTTTTAATGGGATTGGATTGTCAGGTGTACCTCTACGCTCCGTATAGCCAATAAACCCCGGAATTGCAGTAGGTACAGGCGCGATAGACACCGGTAGTCCTGAGGGTACAGGGTTTTGAGAATAAGAGTTATTTTTCGGGACATCCATTAGTGAAATGGTTATTAACCAAAGGGAGGCAAAATAAAACATATTCCCTGAGGATAGTTTCTAAAATTGAAACTTTGGCCGAAAGCGGATAAACCTTCACAGAGATTAGAAGAATGCTGATTTTGAGTAAGGTACCTGATAGGGCTGGAAATAGGTTGTAGTACTGGTTTGGTAACAGATTTCACTGTTCGGAATATATCCTGATGAGGATGTTTAGCTCCTTTGTTACATGGGTTCCGAAGGTACCCCTGAATTGTCATAGAATTGGGCTAATTAATATTTTGATGTGCTAGGAGAAGTATCGAGCTAATCTGTACATAAA
>JACFNA010000385.1 GCA_019455085.1 Chitinophagaceae bacterium | reverse complement strand
GGGCATTGCATGAATTTACCGATGAACACATACAAAACATTGCCACCATCATGCGGCTCTACCGTGGCGAGAACCACCGCCTGCAGGAGCTTTTGGATAAATACCAACAACAGGCAAATAGTCTGGATCAGGATTTACAGAATTTAAGAATGGACAGAATGAAGCTGCAAAATGAACTGGTTATTTTTAATCCTGAAAATTCTGCAAATCGTAAAAATTCTGATGCAGACAAAAGAAAATTAGAAAAGGAACTGGAGCAGTTGGACAAGCAGATAAAAGACACCGAAAGCCGCAGGGATTATTTTTTAGGACACATTGGCTGGCTGAATGAACGCTTTCCCAATGGCGTGTATGAAGATGTAACGGGCTTGTGCAAAGCCGCTACGCTCAAAGAAATTGAAGAGCAGGACTACTCCCTCAACCCCGGCAGATACGTAGGCGTAGTGATAGAAGAAGACGGACTGACAGAAGAAGAATTTTTAGCGGAAATGAAAGAAAGGCATGCGGCGCTGAATGAGCTGAATGAAAAAGCAAGGGAGTTGGAAGAATTGATTAATCAAAACCTAAATCAATTCTAAAATGGCAAACACCTACACTCAAATCCATATTCAGGCGGTATTTGCCGTACAAAATAGGACTTGTGTCATAAGTAAAAAATGGGAAGATGAACTATATAAGTACATCACAGGTATTATTCAAAAGAATAATCATAAACTTTTGGCAATAAATGGTATGCCGGATCACGTGCATGTTTTTTTTGGTTTCAGACCGACACAGTCGTTGAGCGATTTAATGCAGGATATTAAAGGCGATTCATCAAAGTGGATCAATAAAAAGGGATTTCTGAGGAGCAGATTTTCGTGGCAGGAAGGATATGGGGCTTTCTCTTACAGCAAATCGCATGTTCAGAATGTTATCCGGTATATCAATAATCAAAAGGAACATCACAGAAAGAAAACCTTTACGGAGGAGTACCTGGATATGTTGAGAAAGTTTGAAGTGGATTTTAATGAGGCTTTCATTTTTAAGCCCGTGGAATATGATGTGATGTAATGAATAGTTATAGAAACTCACCCCGTTAGGGATGAGAAATAGCTGTGTGGCATGGAGCATCATCCCGTTAGGGATGAAAGATGGGTAACAGGGGTGCAGTATGGAATATGTTGTCCCGTACGGGACAATATAAAACAAAGCGTAGAGTTGTTACCGGTATATAAGCCCTAACGGGATTTGGGGAAGATAAACAAAAAAGCAAGGGAGTTAGAAGAATTGATTAATCAAAATTTAATGACCTTGGAATGAAAGATTGGAAACCATATACATTTAACGATGCAGTAGAGTGCAACCCTAAAGATGGTGGTTG
>JACFNA010000384.1 GCA_019455085.1 Chitinophagaceae bacterium | reverse complement strand
CATGGCGGGAATCTTCAAACAGCGTAGTAATAAACCGGAGGTCCGGCGAGTTTCCTGCAGTATCTGTAAGCTGATGAAAGTGGATCGCATGCGTAATCAGGTTAATGTCTGCAATTCCTTTAGATGTCCCACATCGCAAAACAGACTTATCTGCAAAACTCAATTTCAGGCACGCCGTACCATTCCCAATGTGTTGGCTATAATCAGACGCCACAGTCAGGTCTTTATTATATAGTTTTAAGAAATTACCCCCATCCCCACTCACTAATATCTTGTTATCCCATTCCAGCACTGATACACTCTGACTGGTTGTCGGATTCTTTTGTACGATGGTTTTGAAGAGGTCTCCGTAGGTATTAAAAAACAACAATCCCTGATCCGTACCCAGCCATAGCACATCTCCATCACGGGAATAAAGCACGGTACTGTTTAGTTTACCGGCATCTTCTTCCTTCATAAGCACTATCTTATCTGAAGCTGCATCATAATATTGATAAAATGAATTGAGATAAATACGATACCCTCCATCCCGTTGCTTCAACTCCAGAATAGTGCGTATCTGGCGACCGGGCTCCTGAAGGCTATTAAATACCTTAACCTGTCTCGTCTCCGGGTCAAATCGCTTCACCCCATCATCCCATGTACCGTACCATACCTTCCCTGTATGGTCGAAAATGAAAGTTGTAATAAGCGGTTTAAATGATGGATCATTATGCGCATTTACTTCCATCTCAAACTCTCCACTCCCGAGGTGATAGCACCACAATCCGTTGAAGGTGCTGAGCCACAAATCCCCTTTCTTATCCAGACATAAGCCTGTGATATGATTGTTCAGCTTCTGCTCGTAATTATTACCCGGCAATCCTTTATAAACAACTTCGCCATTCGATTGGTTATATATATACAAACCGGTACTGGTACCTACGAACAGGTTCCCTTTTTTATCGGAAGCAAACCCCTTAACATCTAAATCCCACTTCCCTTCATGCACCAATACCAGCCTTTTCCATTCACCCACCAGCGGGTTATAAGAATTGAGCCCATGCTCCGTCCCAATCCAGATTAAACCGCACTCGCCTTCCGTAATACAATTGACCACATTGTTGCTGATAGAATTTTTATTATCCGGTATATTGTTGAAGACTGTGATTGTAGATCCGTCAATCCTGTTAAGCCCCCACCTGGTGCCTACCCACATTATTCCCCGATTGTCTTTGAAAATGCAGCGCACGTTGTTGTCACTTAGCCCATTCCCTGCATCTATCCTGTGAATGACAAAATTTTCCTTAGCCTGTGCAAACCCCAAAGGCTTGTTCAGAAAACAAACCAATAGCAGAAGCATACTTTTTAGATACCGGTTTTGCATGATG
>JACFNA010000383.1 GCA_019455085.1 Chitinophagaceae bacterium | reverse complement strand
AAAGTTTTTTATTTGTTGTACTCTACAATGGCATTAATACACCTAAAGTGTGACGTGTTTATCCACGCTATTTGCCGAAATATCCACAGCCGGCTTTAATTTCAGTGAATACCCCGTAAATTTGATTAAGATTAATTTGATACAGAAAATGAACGGAGGAATTATTGTATTAACAGAAGACCAATTAAGGCAAGTAGTGGCAGAAACAGTAAAGTTAGAAATTGCTGCAAGTTTCGGCAGTACCACTGAAAATGCGAAAGGTGAACCTGACGGCGGTAATAAACTGCTAACAAGGAGAGAAACAGCACAGTTATTGAGGGTGTCATTACCAACACTCCATAAATGGACTGTTCTCGGCACGGTAAAAAGCCAACGATTTGGCGCAAGTGTCAGGTACTGGAGTAAAGATGTTGAGCAGGCCTTAGTGGAAATCAGCAATAACAAGAGAGCATAAAAGAAGAGAGGGGCGAGATTGCGGCTCGTCCCTCATTCTTGTGTTCAACTTGCAAACAAATGAGATGTGCATCACAATCGTTTACAGCTGTAAAGTTACGGCAAAATGATTGATTGGGTGAAATTATGCCTAATCAATAAACAGGATATAGAACAGCTATTGCAGTCTGACATTGTCCCGTTTATAAGCACCTGTTCAGAAAAAACGGGTGAATTATTCCAGTTCCCCAAAAAAGGCACATACAAATGCTTTGAGTTTGTTTTGCGCTCACCTGAGTATTTACTAATTACTGGCAGTTTGCACAAGTATCATACCGGAGGAGTAAACAATACGGATTTTAGTTTTTTTGCCCTTAGTCAGTCTATTGACCAGCTTTGTGCTGAAATAGGAGTAAGTGCTGACCGTTTGCAGATACAAAACATTGAATTTGGAGTAAATGTAGAAACGCCGATAAGTGCAACAGAGATTATTGAGGATGTAATATGTTATAAGAATCGGTTACCTGCTAATCCGATTAATGATAATAAAGGCTACTATACTCAATATAAGTTGAATGATTATATAGTGAAGCTGTATGATAAGGCCAAGCAATACCATATGAAAACACCCCTCCTGAGATGGGAAATTAAGGCTGTTAAGCAACGCTTTGTAGCAGATTGTGGGGTGCAATTACTTTCAGATTTAAAAGATATAGGCAATGTGCAGGCACTGGCAGCTAAACTAATAGCATGTTTTGAAAATCTTATATTTGATGATAGCAGTATAATAGCAGAGGAATTGACAATGCGGGAAAGGAGGCTATATGAAAAATGGCAAAACCCCAAAATATGGGCAAAGCTGAAAGGAGGTAAAAAAAGTGCCGATTATGCCAATGCCAGGCGTTTTAAGGGGATTGTAAGCAAACATGGTAAATACGCCC
>JACFNA010000092.1:4138-11784 GCA_019455085.1 Chitinophagaceae bacterium | reverse complement strand
TTAAAAGAAAGAGTTATGAAATTCATCAATTATCTCAAAGACATTCACAATGTGCAGATATATCCGATGATCACCCTGATTCTCTTTGTGACCATCTTTATTCTGGCTACCATTCTGGTTTTCTCCAAAAGCAAGAAGACTATTAACGAAATCAAAAGACTTCCATTAGACGACTAACTCTCAACCAATATGAAATACTTTAAAATATCTTTTCTACTGATCCTTCTGACACCGGCAATGCCTTTGTTTGCAAGAGTAAAGACAGAGCCATCTGCATCCCAACCTGCTGCTATGGTGATGCTTGGGGTCATCGCCATACTGGCCGTAGCCATCTTCCTGATGGCCAGAGCAGTGCTGTCGGTTTATTCAATTAAAAAGCCTCATCAAAAAAAGTCTGCAGGAAAAATCATGACTGTATTGCTGGCAGCCACTCTGTTGATTCCGGGATCAGGATGGGCACAGGATACAGTAGTTCCACCGGCTCCATCACCTCAATGGATTACCGGGCTGGAAAATTCCACTACGATTATCCTGGTTTCAATTATTATACTGGAACTGATTGTCATCTTTTACTTTTATGCACTCTTCCGCTCACTGACACGCAGGCAGGCAACCGCAGCTGTCTCAGAAGCTCCACGGAAAAAATTTGCATGGTTCGAAAGATTAAACCGCACCAGAACCGTAGATGCCCAGTCTGAAGCGCAATATAACACGGGGCACGACTATGATGGTATCCAGGAACTGGACAACCCTACACCGCCATGGTGGAATTGGGGCTTTATACTCTCTGTCGTATTCGGTGTAATCTACCTGTGGGTGTACTTTGTATCGCACTCAGCTCCCAACCAAATTCAGGAACTGGAAATTGCAAACAAGAAGGCTGAAGCTAAAATAAAAGCCTTTATGGCATCTTCGGCCAATAACGTGGATGAGAATACGGTAACGCTTTTAACAGACAATGCAGACCTCAACGAAGGCAAAAAAATCTTTACGGCCAACTGTGCAGCCTGCCACATGGCAGACGGAGGAGGTCTGGTAGGCCCTAACCTCACCGATAAATACTGGCTGCATGGAGGAAGTATCAAAGACATTTTCAGAACAATAAAATATGGTGTACCCGAAAAAGGAATGAAAAGCTGGAAGGAAGATTTCACTCCAAGGCAAATCCAGCAGATTGCAAGCTTTGTGCATAGCCTCGGAGGCACCAAACCTGCCAACCCTAAAGAACCGGAAGGAGAACCCTACGAAGAAGGCGGCACCGCAATGAAATAAAATAACCTGATTATGAAAGACACAGATGAAATAATAGACATACGATCACTGGTAGATGAATCCTTTCGCGACCACCTTAGTACGGTGACCAAAGACGGAAAACGTAACTGGATATTCCCGGTAAAACCCAAAGGGAAATGGTTCAGGTATCGCGCTGCCGTGGCTATATTCTTTTATGCCATCTTCTTTATCACCCCTTTCATCAAAGTACATGGAAGGCCACTGTTGCTGTTTAATTTTCCTGAAGGAAAATTTATCCTCTTTGGCTTTGTTTTCTGGCCTCAGGACTTCTTCATCTTTGGGTTGATTATGCTGGCAGCCATTGTCTTCATTGCCTTATTCACCAACGCATTTGGAAGGCTCTTTTGTGGATGGGTGTGCCCACAGACGATTTTCATGGAAATGCTTTTCCGCAGGGTGGACTACATCGTTTTGGGAAGTGCCAAAGAACAACGACTGCTCGCCAGAGCAGAATGGTCTGCAAAAAAAGTGTGGAAGTACACACTGCGCTATGGCATCTATTTTATACTCAGTTTTATCATCGCCAACACTTTCCTCAGTTATATCATTGGAGTAGATGAACTATGGAAAATTGTGACAGAACCTATCAGCATGCACGTAGGAGGGTTCGCCGCTATCCTCATCTTCACACTGGTATTCTTCGGTGTATATGCTTATGTACGTGAACAGGTGTGCACCAACATCTGTCCCTACGGAAGGTTGCAAAGTGTGCTGCTCGACAAGAACAGTATTGTAGTAGCATACGATTATAAGAGAGGAGAACCAAGAACCAAATACAAAAAAGTACAGGCTGAAGGGACCGGCGATTGTATAGATTGTTACGCCTGTGTGAATGTGTGCCCTACAGGGATAGATATCCGGAACGGCACCCAACTGGAATGTGTGAACTGCACAGCCTGTATTGATGCATGCAACTTCATCATGGAAAAAACCGGAAGGCCTCAGGGATTGATCCGGTACGACTCGGAAAATAATATCGCCGAAGGTAAGAAGTTCAAATTTACGGGTAAGCTGAAAGGTTACTCTGCAATACTCGCTGTACTCATTATAGCTATTGTAGCGCTGCTCATTACGCGGGAAAATGTGGACGGCACTCTTATGCGTACATCGGGAATGCTTTACCAGGAGCGCGGCACAGATAGTATCTCGAACCTCTACAACCTGAAACTGATCAATAAATCCATTAAGGCATTTGATCTGGAAATACGCCCGGAGAATTTCAATGGAAGAATTGAATTGGTAGGGAATCCGAATGTAAGAATCGAACCCGAAAAGCAGGCAAGTGCTACTTTCTTTATTATAAAACCCTCAAAAGATATCACTGAAAGAAAACAAAAGGTAAAAGTGGGAATTTATGAGAACGGCAGACTCATTAACACACTGTCATCTACGTTCATGGGGCCGGTGAACCGTGGAGATGATGATGAATAAACAAAGAACTATGTACGCAGCTGAAAAGAAAGAAAAAAATTATGGTTTTTGGAACTGGGGAACTGGTATCACTATTACCTTCATCATAGCTGCATCCTTTATTCTGTTCCTGGTTTATAAAACTACCACAGTCAGCAATGAAATGGCTGAGGAAGATTATTATTCACAGGAACTGAAATTCAACGAACAACTCAAGGCTGCCAGAAATGCAGCGACCCTTTCAGCGCCTATCAAAGTGACTCAGGATGCCAGTACAGTCTTCATCGAACTGCCCGCAGAATGTATCGCCCAGCAAGCCACCGGATCGCTGTGGCTCTACAGGCCCTCATCCGAGAAAAATGATGTGCATCTAAAGTTTGACCCCGCAGATGATGGCAAAATAATAGTAGAAAAAGAAAAATTGCTCACAGGGATTTACAAGCTAAAGGCCGACTGGCAGATGAATGGTAAAGAATACCACCAGGAAGAGAGCTTTTATGTAGAAAGATAATTATCGGACAATAATGATTGCAGCGTTTATAATCAGTGCTATTGCATTAGGTTTTCTGGGCAGTTTCCACTGTGTGGGAATGTGTGGCCCTATTGCGCTCTCTCTGCCTGTGCAACATCTGAAAGGATTAAACAAACTCTATGGCATCCTGCTCTACAATTCAGGCAGGGTTGCCACATACGCAATTCTCGGCATGGTGTTCGGTGCCATCGGGCTGAGTTTCCGATACTTCGGGTGGCAACAATGGCTTTCAATTATTCTGGGTAGCCTCCTGCTAATTTCATTCATCATCCAGATTGCGCACATCAGAATCGGAAAGAAATCTATTTCTTTCTCCAAATGGAATCTTTGGATTACTTCACGACTCGCGCCTCTATTCAGAAACAGAAAAAAGCATACTCTCTTCCTGATAGGATTCCTAAATGGGTTATTGCCATGCGGATTAGTTTATATGGCGCTTGCAGGCGCTATTGCCACCGGCTACATCACCTACAGTGCTGTTTTCATGGCGGCCTTTGGAGCCGGCACACTCCCTGCAATGATAATGGCCAGTTATGCTGCCGGCTGGATCACCCTACCGGTTCGAAATAAAATCAGAAAGGCGATGCCTTATATGGTCGCACTTATGGGCATCTTACTGATTCTCCGGGGAATGGATATACATATCCCCATAATCACACCACACATTCAGCATGCAGGGGCAGTCTCCTGTCCATAATTCTTCCGTGGCCTCTCACCGTTACCAGCATATCGACACATTATATCCTCATTTTACATTTCCTTTGGAATTAACAGAGTATTTTTAAAAATACTTCAAAGGCAGGCACATGAGAAAATTAAACTTTACGCTACTTACAATTGCTTTCATATTTATCGCACCTGATTTATTGGCACAGGTATCAGGCTCGTATCGATTCACCTACGAATTTGTTTTCCAGAAAGATACCAACGACGTGCATTCCAAAACTAAGGAGTTATACTTTCTCGATGTGTTCAAAGACCACTCCTCCTTTGTCGGTGCTAACAAACTGAGAATGGATAAAGTGATGGATAGCATGAGCCGCGTTATTGAATCCAGATTTGGCAGTTACGGAGGCATGGCAGTAAACATGATGCGGACCAACGCTCCGAGCACCGGTTATGTAATCTATAAATTCCCTGATGGTGCGGTGGAATACCAGAGCGCAATCGGTGGAGTGCTTTACGCATACAAGGAAGATATGAATCTCGATTGGGATATTGCTGACAGCTCTGCTACGTACTCCAATTACAACTGCCAGATTGCTACTACAGCATACGGTGGCAGGAAATGGAAAGCCTGGTTCACAATGGATATTCCTGTGCAAAACGGGCCATATAAATTTATGGGCCTGCCCGGACTTATCGTTAAAATCGAAGACGACAAAAATCAGTGTCTATTCGAACTCACAGAAGTAGGTACCATCTACATTACCGAATCGCCTATCCCTAAGGCCGAGAAAATCAGCAAAGCGGACCTTGTAAAAATGACTGAGAATGCACGTTCCAAACCCATTTCAGCAATGATGGGCTCCCTGCCTGCAGAAGCAAATATCAACATGGCCAATATCAGAGATCAGAATGGAAACCCAATCTCATTCGAAGACATTGAAAAGAGAAGGCAGGAAGCAATGCGGAAAAACAACAACCGAATAGAACTGAACTAACCCTCCAATGAAATTTTTCCTCACAGCGCTTTGCTGCATCTTCGGCATGCTGGCCTTTGCCCAATCTACTATTACAGGAAAGTGTGTAGATCAGGAAGGCAATGCTGTAGCCTATGGCAGCATCACGATTGTCAATCCGGAGACCAAAAAGATTATTGCATTCAAAACCGTAGATGCCAAAGGAAACTACACCATTACCTTCAGAAGTGATCTGCCAAAAGTGGAGGTGAAGTTTTCACTGATTAACTACGAATCTTTGAGTAGGTTGATCGATAACAAGTCGCAGACGGTCAACTTTAACGTGCACCAAAAACCTACAGAACTCGAGAATGTCACCATCAAACCACCGATGGTGTATCAGAAAGGAGATACCATCGTGCACGATGTGAAACAGTTTGCCAATTCCAACGACCGTACACTTTCAGATGTAATTAAGAAAATGCCCGGAGTAGAGGTAGATGAGAGCGGAAAAATTAAATATCAGGGAAAAGATATCAACCAGTTCAATGTCGAAGGGCGCGATCTGATGCAGGGGCAGTATGGCATCATCCCCAATTCAATTCCTTATGGCGATGTCGATAAGTTTCAAATCATCCAGAACAACCAGCCTGTGAAGATGCTTAAAGACAAAGTGCCCTCTGATGCGGCCGGTGTGAACATTACCCTTAGGAAAGACGTGAGTATCACAGGTTCCGGATCAGTAGGCGTCGGATTCTCCCCCTTCCTCTGGAACGCCAAAATCACACCCATGCTGCTTACGAAAAAGCATCAGGCACTTTTAAGCTTTAAATCGAACAATACCGGTGAAGATGTAGGCACCGACCTGGGCACGATAATGTTTTCCAGCGGGTTCGAAGGATTTACCAGAGAAGTAAACACCGGTGGGTTTCTGGGAACTGCAAAAGTGAGTCCGCCAGGGCAGATAGACAGGCAACGATACTGGTTTAACACATCCCACGCAGTCAGTGCAAACGTATTGATCCCTGTCAGGAAAGAATGGGAAATAAAGAGCAACACTGTTTATACCGACCACGACCTCACCCTCACCGGCGACCGGGAAACCGCCATTACCACACTTGGGCCCGATGGCAAGCCGGTAACCATCGCCTACACACGGGCCAGCACTGACGTATCTCACCAGAAAAAAGTAAAAAGTACGCTTACCTTCAACCGCAATAGTGAGAAAAACTTCTTCAGAGATAATCTGACCTTCTCGTGGAATAAGCTAAGTGACCACACAAAACTATTTACAAACAACCTGCCTGCTCCCCAACATATTACCGGCTCAGGCTATTCTATCCAGAACTCACTCAGCACCTTGTTTGCCGCAGATAAACAAAGGAAACACACAGTCAACCTTCAACATTATTTCAGCTTCAGTTCAGATCCACAACATTATTTAACAGACTCACTTCAGTCGCTCCAATTCACTGATCCGGAGATGCAATTAGCTACCTCCTTTCTTCAATACTCCAGATTAAATTCCCTGGCCACTCACGCTACTGCATCTATCGGATTCTCAAAATGGAAATGGGAATTCAGGCCTTCGCTAAAGGTCAGCTACAATCACGATGATTTTGCATCAGATATCACAACCACTTCTCCGGAAGATACTAATCACTATGATTATCCGTGGATAAATAACCTTAAATTTGATCAGCTCACCTCTACGGCGGCTCTGAGTATTTACAAGAAGACAGACCGGCTTTCCGTTTCAATCAGTCTGCCCTTCTCACAGAACGATATCAAAGCCAGGGAAGCCAATGCGCCCGTGCAAAAGCAATTGAATAAATTCACCTTTGAACCCAGCGCATCTATTCAATATACATTGAACAGCAAGTGGAAGTGGAATACTATGGGCTCGAGAGGTTTCTCATACTCCGATGTAAGTAGTATTTATCCCGGTTTCATATTTTCAGGGCTGAACTTCTCTGCCTATGATGGCCCAATTTCAATAAGTCAAAGCCGCTTTGCAAGCACAGGAGTCGTATATAAAAATGTATTGCGAAACATTGATGCCAACATCGGATACAACTTCACCCAATCATTGTCTAACGTGATTCTGGCACAGGAAATCAATAATAACGGGCAGCAGGTACTCGTAGCCAAAGAAAAAGACAACCATACAGAGCGCAATGGTATCGGAGTGGCTTTCAGTAAATATTTTACAGATGCGGCCACCAGTCTCCAGTTGGGTTACAACTTCAGCGTATCTAAATCCCTCAACCTGATAAACGAAGAAACATTCCCTGTCAGAAACCTTTCCAATCTTTTTTCTGCCAGGATAGAAAACGCCTCTGCAAAGTGGATGGTAGCCAGCTACAGGCTTTCGTTCAGCTCAGGAAAAAGATCGGGGGCAGGTCCCGATACAAAAAGCCAATCGTTGACACACAATGGGAAAATAATTATAAGCCCCGACAAGATTGGCAGTTTCATTGCAGCGTATGATGCCAACCAATACCTTATTGGCAGCCAGCGCTTCTTTAATCAGTTCCTGGATGTGTCATACCGTTATACTATTGGAAAGAGAAAAACAGATATAGAACTGAAATGGTCGAATATCCTTAACACGAAAGAGTTTCAGCAGATAATAGTTTCATCCATTCAAACTGATATTACCCGCTTCAAACTGCGGCCGGCTCAAATCATGTTGAGCATTAGAGCTAACCTGAGGAAATAAACAATAAACCGAAGATGATGAAAGGTGTAATGATTATATTTTTCTTCTTAACGACGGCAACCGCCTA
>JACFNA010000092.1:0-4128 GCA_019455085.1 Chitinophagaceae bacterium | reverse complement strand
TGCCCAGCCTGAAGCATCCACAGGATTTGCCGTCAACAGAGAGTACGCCTGGGGGCTACCTGTCCAATTAGCCTTCGATATCAAACTTGCCAATCGCCTTTACACCAAACCACAATTAGGTTATAAATATCTGCACTATTATAACGATTTTGTAGAGGCTTCATTAAAGTATTCCATCCTGGAACTTCACCAAACAGTGTCTTACGAAGTAATCAAAAAGAAAAAGTACATCCTCAAACCCAACATCGGAATAAACTACCGGTTCTACACTATTAAGGCACTTATGGATCCGCCTTACAACCAGCTGCCACAACGCGCCTGGATTCTGGACATCTTCAGAGATCAGCCACGAATCAGATTAAACAGTTTCGATGATGATGGCACTACACATGATAAAAGGAAGGTAAATAACCTCGGATTCACCATTCAATTGCAAAATCAATTTAGAGTTTCCGAAAAACTATGGATTCACATTACCCCATTTGTTGAACCCGACTACGACAGAATACAGAATACCGGAGGATGTTATATTGGAGTAATTTACAAAAGCAAACCGGCGGACTAACTAATTGTGGATTGGTTATTGCTTGCAGTCAGGAATTGAAGGCCTAAAATCTTCAACCACATAAAATGACTTTTGTTACAATACTCGGTTTTATAGCCGCAGGGCTTACCACGAGTTCTTTCATTCCACAAGCCGTCAAAACAATACGCACTAACGACACCAAAAGTATTTCACTGTTTATGTATCTGCTCTTTTCGACAGGCACACTGCTCTGGCTGCTTTTTGGTATTTTTTCAGGTAATATGCCCATCATAGTAGCCAATGCGATTACACTGGTCTTTGCAATAATCATTCTGATATACAAAATCAGGCATCAACTTGCCCACAAGTTATAAATTCGTTTAAGGTAGAAACAATAAGGAAACGTCTTGTGACTGAAAAGGATGCATCAAACTCACCGGATACCCATATACTCCTGAAGCAGCATAGTGGCAGCAATAAGGTCGATATTTTCCTTTTTCTGCCTTTGCGATTTCTTCATTCCCATTTCGTGCATGGCACTCACTGCTCTTTTGGAACTGTATTGTTCATCAATCTGTTCCACTGGTATTTGAGGAAAGGCTTTTCTCAATGATTCATACGCTTTTTGTGCTGGCCGGGTTGCATGTGAGTATCTTTTCTACTTCTTCCTGTTGCACATAATTTTTCAGAAAAGGCAACAATTCTTTTTCAGGCACAGTCTTCAGGCCGGTTGCAATTATTTGCAGCACATCCGTCACCGCAATACCACAACGCTTAAGCCCGTAATCAATGCAAATAATCCTTGCCATCCTATCCTTTTTGTAATTGTGCAAAAGCGGGAACATTCTTCACCGCCTCCCAAAGCACCGTACCGGCTGCTACCGAAATATTCAATGAATGTTTGGTGCCAAATTGAGGAATCTCCAGCAGTCTGTCGCACGATTCCAGTGTTTCCTGTTCTACTCCACTCACCTCATTACCAAAAATAAAAGCTACCGGCCTGTCCATATACTTGCCCAGATCCTGCAACATCACACTTTCGTCAGTTTGCTCCACCCCGAAAATGAAATAACCCTCCATCCTCAGGTATTCCACAGCTTCCCTGCTACTCTTAAAGTGCTTCCAACTGACAGACTCCTCGGCCCCCAGCGCTGTTTTCATTATCTGCTTGTGAGGTGGATAGGCCGTATAACCCACCAGCACTATTTCTCTCAGCATAAAGGCATCTGCCGTACGAAAAACGCTTCCCACATTATAGGCACTTCTAATATTTTCCAGAACGGCCACTACAGGAAATTTTGTGGTTTCGGAAAATTCACCCAAAGATTTCCGGTTCAGTTCGTCCATGCTCAGTTTTCTCATCAAAACGGTATTAATTTGCAAAATTAACCCATTGGATTTAGAATGTTTATCTTAAGCGTTTGGTAGCACCCGGCATGGCAAAGAATGATACTCCCTTAATGAAGCAGCATAATGAGATCAAGGCGAAATATCCTGATGCCATCCTGCTTTTTCGTGTGGGTGATTTTTATGAGACCTTTGGCGCTGATGCCATAACCGCTTCGCGGATTCTGGGTATTACGCTTACCAAAAGAAATAACGGCTCTGCTTCGGCTACCGAACTGGCAGGATTCCCGCATCATGCACTGGATACATACTTGCATAAACTAGTAAAAGCAGGTTATCGCGTGGCGATCTGCGATCAGCTCGAAGATCCTAAAACCGCAAAAGGCCTGGTGAAACGGGGGGTCACTGAAATGATTACTCCCGGCATTGCCACCAACGATCAGCTTCTGGAACACAACGACAACAACTTCCTTTGTGGTATCTTTCTCGACGACACAACTAACGGGCTTGCCTTTCTGGATATTTCAACCGGCGAATTCTTTGTAGCCGAAGGTGACGATGAATACGCCGATAAGTTGCTGCAGAGTCTGCAGCCGGCGGAAGTAATTTTTCAGCGCAATAAACAGAAGTATTTCAAGAACAAATACGGAAACAATTTTTATACCTATGCGCTCGACGAGTGGATTTTTGCAGAGCAATATGGAAGAGATTCTCTATTAAAGCACTTCGGCACACTCAACCTTAAAGGATTTGGTATCGAGGAGATGCGATCAGGTATCATTGCTGCGGGCGCTGTGCTGCATTATCTGCGTGAGACAGCACATCCTAATCTTGCGCATATCACCACCATCCAGCGGATTGTTCGCGGAGAACATCTTTGGATGGACCGATTTACCATTCGCAATCTGGAATTATTGCCTACAAGCGAGAGACCGGAATCGTTGCTGAAAGTACTCGACAACACCGTATCGCCGATGGGCGCACGCCTGATGAAACGATGGATGCTGATGCCCCTCACTGATCTTGCAAGAATCAACGAACGGCTCGACCTGACAGAGTTCCTGATCGTACAAACAGACCTCCGAAACAACCTCAGCCAGCAGATTAAACAATGTGGAGATATTGAAAGGCTCGTAAGCAAAGTGCCGCTGAAGAAAATCAACCCGCGTGAAGTATTGCAAATCGCGAAAGGATTGCAACTGGTAGCAAAAATTAAAACAGAGATATCGACCGCTCCCAATGAATACCTGAAACGACTGGGCGACAGCCTTAATGAATGTAAATATCTGGCAGACAAAATTCTCTCCGTCATCCTTCCCAATCCGCCCGCACTTGCAGCCAAAGGAAATATGATCGCAGACGGGGTGGATAAAGAACTGGACGAACTGCGCGACATTGCCCGGCATGGTAAAGATCACCTGGTTAAGATTCAACAGCAAGAAACACTGGCTACGGGTATATCTTCTTTAAAAATCGGATTCAACAACGTATTTGGCTACTACCTTGAAGTTACGAATACGCATAAGGATAAGGTGCCTGAAAGCTGGATCAGAAAGCAGACCCTTACCAATGCGGAGAGATACATCACTCCGGAACTGAAGGAGTACGAAGAGAAAATTACAGGCGCAGAGGAGAAAATCCTGGCAATTGAGTTAAGGATTTTTGAGAGTCTGCTCAATGAACTTCAGGATTACATCAGCCCGATGCAAATCAACGGCCATGTACTGGCTATTATCGATTGCATTTGCTGCTTTGCCAATAACGCTTTGCAATATCAGTATCGGAAACCGGAATTAAATGACGGATATGAAATTCAACTGAAAGACAGCCGTCATCCGGTCATTGAAAGAAACCTGCCACCCGGTGAAGCTTTTGTGGCAAATGACCTAACACTGGATCCCACCTCCCAACAAATCATCATTCTTACGGGACCTAATATGAGCGGTAAGAGTGCCCTGCTGCGCCAGACCGCGCTCATTACCATCATGGCACACATCGGTAGTTTTGTACCTGCAAAGGAAGCCATCATCCCACTAACAGATAAGGTTTTCACCCGGGTCGGTGCAAGCGATAATCTCAGCAGCGGCGAAAGTACTTTTATGGTTGAGATGAACGAAACAGCCAGCATCATCAATAACATTACCGGTCGCAGTCTGATTCTGCTCGATGAAATCGGACGAGGCACATCCACATACGACGGTATTTCAATAGCATGGAGCATTGTGGAGTTTCTCCATAATTCACCTTATAAGCCC
>JACFNA010000382.1 GCA_019455085.1 Chitinophagaceae bacterium | reverse complement strand
TTTCTTAAAGTCTGTATTCGTCATTCCCCAGAAAATACCCTTATCTCCTTCGTAACTTTCGATTTGTTTGTAGCCCATGTCGGCTACCTGTTTTAACACGTTAGCGGTGTCTGTCAGGATCACATCACGTATAGTGTAGAGTTGCAGTCCGAAAGCCCCTAGTTGTTTTTCGCCGGCAGATCCGCAGGCTTTGAGCGTATCGGATAATGAGTATGCGAGTCCTGCCGCTGCGGCTGTTTTTATAAAAGATCTTCTGTTTATGCTCATGGTTTGTCTGTTTTTTAAGCCCAGGCCTTGTCTCCTTTCTTGTAGGGCAGGCATCCGTTATAGCTTCCGGGGCGCTCTACATATCGGCGTGCCTGAGTGCAGCCTATTTCAGAGGTAAAGTACCCCAGAAGGGTGAGTTCCTTCATCATTCTGAAATAGTGTGAACGCTCTTCGGGCTTTTTGTTTTTTTGAAAGTCTTTTTGTTCCTGGTCGAGGGCTACGAGCATCTCTGTGCGCTGTGCAGGAGTTAATTTCATAAATCCTTTTCCATATTTTTTGGTGGAAACATCATTCAACTGTTTGATTCCTTTATGGAATATTTCCTGGTCTTCCTTTTCGTAGCAGTCGTTTACCATTACTGTCATAAACTCACCTACTTTAGCAGCTTTTGCTCCCGGGGTTTCTGTATCGGGTAGTATGGTGTCGGCCACTTCATCGAGAAAGGCCACATCATCTTTGGTAAAGGTGAGTGTGGTGGTTTCGTTGGCCCTGCACCCTGTAAGAAAATAAGTGCCACCGACTACTGTGCCACCCAGCAGCAGTGAGATTGATCTGATAGCTTCTCTTCTGTCCATAATTTATAGTTTAAAGTTAAGGCTGTAACCTTCTCTGTAAGTTCTTTTTACAAATTGATTGGCGAGATCAAAATTGGTAACTTTCATTTCTTTAGGATCCCAGATCAGTTCCAGATATCTGCCCGGATAGTCGTATCCCTTTCCATTTTGCTTTGGTACTCTGATATCGAATCCACGGATCGCAAGATTACTCATGAGCAGCGCTTCTGTGAGCGGCCCTGCAATTTCGAATGGAGAGCTTACTTCCATATTCCCATATCCGGCTATCGCGGCTTCTACCCATTGTGCGTAATGCCCTTCGGCACCGCCTTTCACACGTGGATACTTTTGCGGCACTTTGGTTTCTTTGGTTTTGGATGTAGGCAATAGTTGTGGATTCTCTGCATAAGTGCCACACATCATTTTGCCCTTGGTGCCAATGAATAGTACCCCGTTTCCTCCGTCGCCAAATATTTCATTAGGGCCCAGCTCATCAGGCCGCATGGGTTGTATTCCGCCATCCATCCAGTGCACCTCGACAGGCCCTTTTGTGCGTGCGCC
>JACFNA010000091.1:9414-11944 GCA_019455085.1 Chitinophagaceae bacterium | reverse complement strand
TGGCACATGGCACATATCAGTTAGAGGTAAAACAGCCGGATGGTATGCAGAAGGTGATCAGAATATTATATTAATCTATTTTTCTTGTGATTAAACAATAGAAGGCTGCCTGAAAGGGTGGCCTTCTTCTATTTATTAATTCTATCGTCTTGTCTTAACTTATTGATTACGACGCTATTACAAAGGAGGGGTATTTGAATAATTTGGGTATAAAAATTCTTCTGCACATCTTTTGAAAATTGCTATTATATATTACTTTTGTATTAACCTTCAGTACCTACAAAGAGAGCGCCCTAATGTGAACGAATCAATTATCGCACTTTCGCGAGTACCGATTAGGAAACTTGCTCCTTTTCCTATTGAATAAATCCCGGTCTGATATCCTGGAAATAAGTTTAATCACAATTCAATGGGAAAGTTCTACACATTTTCAGGAAATTATATTGGCAGGATTGGATTAGCATTGTGGCTGATGCTCCTCTCATTCCCTGTGTTTTCATTGCAGGGACCGGGCCCCGGCTGGCCCTATGAGCGAAAGATAACGCTGAGTACGCCTACCACAATGACTAATTACCAGGTCAGGGTAACGCTCACCGCAACTACAATGGGAAATCCATATACCAATGTCAAAAGTGATGGATCTGATCTTAGATTTTATGATAATAATGATGTTCCCTGCAATTATTGGGTAGAGAAATGGGATAATACGGATACATCCATTATTTGGGTGAAGATACCTTCAAATAATTGCTCATTTTTAAAAATGTATTATGGTAATGCTTCGGCAACTGATGGCCAGAGCAGTCCATCCGATGTGTTTGACTGGTTCGATGGATTTGATGGCCCGGGATTGGGTGCATTGTGGAATACGGAAGTTTCAGGAGGCGGAGCGGTTACAGTGAGTGGCGGAAATGTCACGCTCTCAAAAACTACTGCTACTACGGATTATGCATATCTTTTTCCAAAATCAGAATTTACGGCTCCAACTTCTTTTTATTTAGAATCAAAGTTTTATGCCACCGAATTTAGCAGGAACAGATTTTATGCTTCGGACAGATCAGGTAATGTCACCCCGGGGGTGCCTTATAGGCCATTAGGATTCGATTATGGATATTATAATGATGCTTCTAATACAGGTGAAGGTTACGCATGGTACACTTATATGAGTGGAGATGTGACCAAGGTGTATATCAATACAAACTATATAACTCAATGGGCAATCTCTGATTTCAATGATTATAACTGGAGTACGCTGAGTTATCCTTCGTATAATGCGGTGGATGCGCAGGCCGCGTTTTTTCCCAAAAAGGTGCAATATATTACTTTCGGAGTGGATTATGGCAATATGGCAAACTCCAGTGTGATTGATTGGGTCAGGGTGAGAAAGAGGCAGCCGATTGATCCGGTCACGACGGTTGGCGTTCCTGCACAGGTAACGATTACGAGTTTAAGCAGCCTGTCAGGATGTAAGGGGAGTATTCTGACCATTAAAGGCTACTACCTTAGTGGAGCTACAGTCGCCGGGGTCACCATTGGTGGCACTCCTGTAACATCAATTATTTCGAACGACGATAATGAGATTGTTGTAGTGGTAGGGAATGGAACAAGTGGTAAAGTGTCTGTAACTACTCCGATGGGTACTGCAGTATCCACAGATGACTACGTGGTAAATAGCGGAACCATTCCGGATTTCTTTTCTGTGACGGGCGGTGGGCTCAATTGTAATGGTGGATCTGTTGGCCTGGATGGGTCTCAAACAGGTATTACTTACGAACTTTTGAGAGATGGAGCTTCAATAACTCCGGCTGTGACATTAAGTGGAACTGGTTCTCCCCTTGATTTTGGAGTGCAGACCATAGAGGGTAGTTATAGTGTATTGGCATCCAATGGAGCGGGTACCTGTGTTACCGAGATGGATAACCATGCAGTAGTGTCGATAGCGCCCGGTATTAAGATTACCACCGGCACATCATCCGTTTGTCTTGGCGATGCCATTCCGCTCACTGCTTCACTTGCATCAGAGGATGGTGTAAGTTCAGGAATATCGTCCGGGCTTACCTCTTCTAAAACAATTCCGGATAATGATGCTGCCGGAGTTCAGTCAGGGATCGCCATTAATTTTGTGCCGGCTAATACTATAATTACGAATGTTATAGTAAGGTTTAAGGTTACCCATCCCAATATTGGAGATTTAGTTATTAATCTTAAAGGACCCAACGGAAATGTTATCAATATTGCAAACCACATGGGAGGCGCAGCTGCTAACTTTGGGAATGGATACGCTCGTGCATTGATAGATAATTTGTCCTCCATAAATATAAATATGGGAACCCATCCATATACCGATAAATTTTATGCCCCTCAGGCAGATGGAGGTGTACAGGGTGCCACAGTGGTAACTAATAATATATCCAATGTTATTTCCCTGACCGATCTTTTTACGGGAAATTCAGGCGCTGCCGCTAATGGAAATTGGGTACTTAGTGTGAGAGATGACGTTGCAGGTAATTCCGGAACGCTTGATGTTTTC
>JACFNA010000091.1:0-9404 GCA_019455085.1 Chitinophagaceae bacterium | reverse complement strand
AACCCGCTCAATGTAAGCTGGTCTGCTTCTCCTGATCTTTTCTTAGATAAGAATGCAACTATACCTTATACGAGCGGCACTTTTGCATCTACTGTCTTTGCCAAACCTACCGCTACGGGTACTGTTAATTATTCTGCAATTTCAGGTACAAATGGGTGTGTGGCTACAAAAACAATAACGGTTAATGCATCGCCGGATCTTCATTTATCTGCCGATTATTGTACCCCGGGTGGTGGAACGGTACGAATCACAGCTAATGCTTCTCCTTCACCTTCACCTGTTGTAGATAAGTGGATTTGGAATACAAGTGGATCTACTGATGCAGGTTATTCCAGTTATGTGGATGTAACCTCGGCGGGAAAATATTATGTATCAGCTAAATTATCAGGTGGTAGTTGTGTATCCAAAGCGGAGATTTCTGTTTCGGATAATTTAGTACCCAATGGAAATTTTGAGGCAGGTTTCACAGGCTTTGGAACCGATTACTATCCTGGTGCGAATCCATTTGGAGTTAGTTCGAATGCTAACTGGGTTTATTCAGGTTTCTACGGAAAAGATCATACATTAGGTAATGGAATGGGAAAATTCCTGATATTGCAGGCTGGTGCAATAGGAGGTGTAACAAACAAGGTGATTTGGAAAAGAACAGGCATTCCTGTCAAGCCCAGTACAAGATACTATTATTCTTTTTGGGCTATGAGCCTGAATAATGATGCCACAGATGCAAAATTACAGATTCAGATCAATGGTACTGGAACCCCGATTAGTGGAACTCCACTGAATACTACTATTACATTGCCTCAGGGAGTAAATAGTAACGACAATAACGGCTGGCAACAGTATTATGGTGTTTGGGAATCAGGTGCTTCGACAACTTCTATAGACCTTTTACTTGTGAATGACGAGGCTAATCCTAAAGGAATTGGTATTGACGATATTGCATTTGGTACCTTAACTTCCTTCTTCAGATTAAAGAGTGCAAATGCTACTTTAGACCAAACTATTTGTGAGGGAACTCCAATCACTGATGTTGTTTTTGAAACAGGTGGCACCGGAACCATGCCTGCTATATCATCAGGATCACTGCCGCCCGGTGTTGTTGCTTATTGGGATGGCAGAAACTTCAGATTGAGCGGTTCTCCTAATGCTGCAGGTGCTTATACTTTTACTGTGCACGCAGAAGATTGTAATCCGGCTCCCGCCTTCACACAAAATGTGAAGATTACTGTTACAAACCCATCAAATGCAGGAACTCTCGCTTCAGGCGATCCCGTGATTGCTGATTGTTATGGCAGTAGTGGATCAATATCATTGGCCGGCTTAGCGGGTACTGCGCAATGGCAGGTTTCAAACGATCTGGTTAGCTGGACGAATGTAGGAAACGGCAGTTATACTAATTTAAATAACACTAGTTATTACAGAGTAATAGCTCAAAATACGGCTGCTTGTCCGAAGGATACATCTTCCATCGTAAAACTGGCGGTTAAGAATCTCTGGACAGGTAAATCGAATACACTTTGGGAAACCGGAACCAACTGGAGTGATAATAATTATCCGCTTACTTCCGGATGCGATGTGGTGATTCCCCAATTACCTACGGCCCGCTACCCATTATTAAACTCAGAGACTGTGTCAGTCGGTAACATAGAGATTAAGCCCAATGCCAATGTGACCGTTATGGGTGCAGCATTATTTGACATTGCCGGTAATCTGACAAGTACAGCCGGAATGGATGCCACCGACGGTACACTAAAATTCTCAGGCACTGCTGCTCAGACGATTTCAGGCGGGATGTTTGTAGACACTACCATCAAAAAGCTGATCGTCAATAACAATACGGGATTGAATGTGGCGAAAAGTGCAGGAGAGAATGCTTTGGCAATTACCGGAAAGATTGAGTTGGCTTCAGGATCAGCTAAACTCTACAGCAATGGTAACACAGTGTTGAAGTCAACAAAGAGCCATACCGCAAGTCTTGGCCAGGTAATAAATTCAGGTCAGGTGAATGGAGAATTCACAGTAGAGCGATATATCAACATAGGACCGGATGGCGATGAACATGGCAAGGCATGGCATGTGATTGCACCTAACACGAGTGGTCAGACGATAAAGCAAAGCTGGATGGAAAACGGGGATAATGTAATTGAGCATTATGGAATCAATCTGACAGGTGCAGCAGGTGGTGACTGGGATGCAGTATCTCCTGCTCCTGCAATTAAGTATTACGTTCCGGGCTCCGGACAGGGCTCATGGGCAGGTGCGCCCAATTCATGGACTCCGCTTGACAGTAAGAGTGCCTGGATGGTGTTTATCAGAGGCGACAGGAGTGTGACCGGACAATGGGATGACCCCAAACCTACCACGCTCAGAAGCAAAGGAACTATCAAGACCGGTACCCAGACGATTACGGTTCCGGGTGGGGCCCTTGGATTTTACCTGATAGGTAATCCATATCCTTCGGCAGTAGATGCGCGGACAGTCACCGGACTGGGAACCTCAGGTACATACTATGTATGGAACCCTAATTTGGGTGGAAATTATGGGTTGGGAGCATATCAGACCTTCACCTACGATGGCAATACCGGAAATTATCTTTCTGCCTCAGGGGATACCACAGCTAACTTTATCCAAAGTGGGCAAGGTTTCTTTGTTCAAACTTTTTCCTTACCAGGTACAATAGAATTTCAAGAGTCTGACAAAGTGGATGCCTCGGATAATACAATGTTTTTCCGAGGCAATGGCGGAAGCCAGGCAGGCATGCTGCGCTCCAATATTCTTTCAAGTGATGGCACTGTGCAGGATGGAACTTTACAGTTCTTCTCCGATGATTATTCCAACGAAGTGGATATGGCCGATGGCAGAAAGATGATGAATACAGGGTTAAATCTATCGGTGAAGGCAAAAGGCCAGTTGTTGGTTGTAGAACGCCGTCAGCATCTAAATATGGAGGATACCATCTTCTATAACCTGACGGGCATTGGAAATGGTAAATATTCATTTGCACTGAAAACCTCAGATCTGTCAACTACCGGGTTAGAAGGCTGGCTTGAAGATGCCTTCACAGGACAACGCCACCCAGTAAATATGGATGGTATCACCTCAGTAGCCTTTGATGTGACAAGCGCCGCGGCATCTAAGGCAGCAAACAGATTCAGAATGGTATTTACTTCTGCATTCGGGCCAATGCCTGTAACCTTTGTGAAAGTGGGTGCAGCGAAGGAAGGTAGTGAAGTAAGAGTGAAATGGGATGTGGCCAATGAAATCAACCTGCAGAAATATGTAGTGATGAGGTCGGCTGATGGCAATAAGTTTACTGACATTGTAAGTGTAAATGCTGAGGGTAAAACTTCGTACAATGCACTAGACAGGCAGCCGGTTAGTGGATACAACTACTACCGCATCAGAAGTGTGGATAAGGATGGCACAGAAGCCTACTCTTCTATCGTTAAAGTTTTGATAGGTTCTGCCGAAGCAAAAATATCTGTATTCCCTAACCCGATAGTAAATGGAGTTGTAAACCTTAAACTGGAGAATATGGCAACCGGTAAATACCAGGCCAGATTACTTAATCCGGCAGGTCAGGTGATTCTCACTCGCGAAATCAATCATCCGGGTGGATATTCCACTGAACGTATCCCATGGGATTATAAAATGCCCCATGGCACTTATCAGTTAGAGGTACAACAACCGGATGGTTCACTCAGGGTAATACGAATTTTATATTAACATGATTTTCTTGTGATTAAACAATAGAAGGCTGCCTGAAAGGGTGGCCTTTTGTTTTTTGGGTCAATATGTGATCTGACTAATAGTTATCCGAAAAAGGGTGGAATTAGCAAATTTTCCTTGAATTCTAAATAAAATATCAGTAATTTTACTATGCAATTACTGGGTAGCTGCTGAATTTTTACGACAAATTAGCCTGATTCTAAGTTTTATAAAATTACTTTCTCAATTATTCCAATCTCTTTTGAAGAAAAATTTTAAAAAACTTTTTCAATGGAAGGGATATTTTTCAAACACAAGGCTAACCTATTCAGATTTTCTGCGATTGCACTAATGCTGATTCAGGTATCTATAACTCAGGCTCAGGGGCCGGGACTAGATTGGACAAGCCATCGTTTAATCACATTAAGCACACCAACCACGCTTCAGGATTATCAGGTAAAGGTGGAATTCACTACTGCAGTATTAGGTTCGCCATACACAGATATAAACTCTGATGGTAGTGATATTCGTTTTTATGACGAGGACGATAATAAGTGTGCATATTGGATTGAGAAATGGGATAATAATGGCACTTCCATTATTTGGGTTCGTATCCCAAAATCAGGAAGCAATTATTTCAACTTTTATTATGGCAATCCTACTGCAACCGGTGAAAGCAGTGGCGACGATACATTTGATTGGTTTGATGATTTCGAAGGAAATAGCCTGCAGGCTAACTGGAGCCTATTCGTAACCGGTTCACCCGGCAGTATAGTAACAGTGAACAATGGTACCGTAAAGATTCAAAACACAAATGGAAACAGAATTCAAATATCATCAGGGTTCACAACCGCGAGCACTGCATTCTTTCTCGAATCAAAGTTCCAGACTAACGGTATTCACAGAAACAGGTTTTATGCAAGTACTGATTTGAATAGTTCTATCCTTGACAAGCGTCCGGACGGAATAGGATTCGATATGGGCTATTTTTCTCCGAGTATTTTTTTTAATGGATTTACCGGAGTTACACTCAATAATAATACTGATTATATTACCCAGTTTGCATTGACTGATAACAATCAATCCAATAATTTTATCTGGAATACATTAACCTATCCAAATTATCAAACTTATATTTCAAGATCAACTCAATTCGATAATGATATCAGATATGTTAATATTGCAGTAACTGAACAGGCAAATACTGCTACGGAGGTGGACTGGGTACGTGTAAGAAAAAGGCAAAGTACAGAACCTGTTGCTTCAGTAGGAGCAAAAACTGTTTTGCAAATCACCAATCTTAGCAGCCTGTCAGGTTGCCGTGGTAGTGTTCTGACAATTACAGGAACTTTTTTGCAAAATACATTACCTGAAAATGTCAAAATAGGCGGCACACCCGTTCTGGCGATAATTTCAAATTCTGCCACAGAAATAGTAGTGGTAGTAGGTAATGGTACAACAGGAAAAGTAACAATAACTAATTCTCTGGGATCAGTAACATCCTCAGAAACTTTTACTGTTAATGCAGGGCTAATGCCCGACACCTATTCTGTCACAGGCGGCGGAAGTAACTGTGATGGGGTTTTGGTCGGACTTTCAAATTCTCAGGTAGGGGTTAACTATCAACTTTTCAAAAATGGCTCGGCAGTAGTTCCGGCACAAATCATTGCAGGTTCAGGCTCTTCACTAGATTTTGGAATTCAATCCGAAAGTGGCACCTATACCGTACTGGCAGATGGAGGGAGCACCGTATGTACAACGTTAATGGATGAATCTGCAGTAGTATCCATCCCTCCTAAAATTAAAATCAATTCAGGAGCCACAGAAATTTGCCAGGGCAATTTAGTTCCATTAACGGCTTCATTTGCATCTGAAAGCGCTACCCCCGGAAATAAAACTGCATCAACAAATGCATCAGTCTTAATCCCTGATAATAACCCAACCGGTACCCATAGAACAGTAACCATCTCAGGAATTCCTGCCAATGCTATGGTAACCAATGTAACCCTCAGATTTAAGATAACACATTCAAACCTTGGAGATCTTGTAATCAACCTTAAAGGGCCAAACGGTAACGTACTAAATATTGCCAATGGAATTGGAGGTAATTCAGGGAATTTTGGTACAGGTTCCAATTACACCAGTGTGGATAATGTTTCATCAACAAGTATTACTACAGGATCAGCACCATTTATTTCTGATATTTACTCACCACAGGCTGCAGGTGGGGTAGCAGGTGCTACAGCTATTATAAGTAATGTTTCGAATGCAGCTACTTTTACTGATCTCTTCAGCATATCCGGAAGCGGTGCCAATGGAAACTGGGTATTGAGTGCCAGGGACAATCAATCAGGAAATGAAGGTACGCTTGATTATTTTCAAATTGAAGTGGATTACACATCAGTTAGCAGTCCACAGTCTGTAACCTGGTCCGGAGCATCTGAATTGTTTAAAGATCCCGGTGGAACAGTTCCTTACGATGGGTCAGTTTTGTCCACAATTTATGTCAAACCAGTTTCTTCAGGTGTGGCCGATTATTATGCTACAACAGTAGGCAATGATTGCGTGACCAACGCTTCAATAAATGTCAACGAGTCTCCTGTTCTGACTGTTACTGCAGACTATTGTAATTATGCCGGAGTGGTTCGGATTACCGCCGAATCCTCAGAAGCTATTTCCACATGGATCTGGAGTACCGGTGATGCGGGTGTTATGGTGGGTAACACCAGTTATATTGATGTGGACGAGTCAGGAACCTATTACGTTTCAGCCAGAGCATCAGCCAACACGTGCGCTTCTACTTCCTTCATGAGCATTGCGCAGGAGTTGGTAAAAAACGGAGATTTCGAACAGGGGAATACAGGCTTCGAAAGTGAGTATTATTATCAGGCAGATCTGCCGGGAGTAAATAATGAACTAGTTAATGATACGAACCCCTATAATAATGGTTATGGGGTGGGGACTAATGGGCAAAATTATCATAGTGATTTCTGGGGTGTGGACCATACTTATGGTAATGGAAGTGGAAATTTCATGATTGTAAATGGACATGGCAACCTTATAATATGGCAAAACAAGAATGTAACCGTGTTACCAAATACGACTTATTATTTTTCAGCATGGGCTATGAGTCTGAATAATAAAGGGCCATTTGCTGAACTCAAATTTGAAATTGAAGGAGATGGGGTGTACCTGGATAATTTTTCTGCTAAACTTGACGAAGGAAAATTAGATAATTCCAATAATGGCTGGAAAAGATTTTATGGCACATGGACATCAGGCGAAAGCACCAATCTGGTAAATATTAAAATCGTAAATCTTGAAGGCGCTCTCGGGGGTAATGATTTTGCATTAGACGATATTTCATTTGCTACTCTTTCAAGTTTTTTTACACTTAAAAGCCCTGAATCTACAGTGAGCCAACTGGAGGTTTGCCAGGGAAGCCCAATCGATGATATTATTTTTGATGTGGGAGGAGATGGGAATCCCCCAAGTATTATTTCAGGATCGCTCCCTTCGGGATTGACAACGTATTGGAATGGCAGAACCTTTCGGATTTCAGGAGTAGCTACCTCAACCGGGAACCAGAAGTTCACCCTCGAATCCTCAGGGTGCAATACGAGTACCAAAGATGTTGAAATCAATGTGATAGCAGCCTCAGATGCCGGTTCATTTGATGGTGGTCCGATTATATCAGACTGTTACGAATCGAGCGGTGAAATTATAGTAAATGGGACGGTAGGTGCTATCCAATGGCAGACTTCTGATGACGGATCTGTATGGACGAATGTGGCTAACGGAGAATATAATAATTTACAATCCACCAAATTCTACAGAGTTATTGCACAAAATACACCGGCTTGTAACGAAGATATCTCTGCGCCTGTAAAACTTACTATCAAGAACTTATGGACAGGGAAAACCAATACTGATTGGGCCAACTATAACAACTGGAGCGATGAAACTTATCCGCTTGTGCCTGCCTGTGATGCGGTAATTCCATTTCTTGCAACGGCACGGTATCCTATTATGGCTAATGTAAATGCTACAGTAAATAATCTTATCATCAAGCCCGGCGCTGAGTTAACGGTAAATGGCACCTCAATGTTAACTATAAATGGCTCGCTCACAAGTTCGGGCGGACTTGATGCTACAGGGGGCGCTCTTCAGTTTTCCGGAAACTCTGGTCAGATGATTAATTCCAATATGTTTAAAGATCATACGGTTAATAAATTGATTGTAAGCACACAAAACAATAATTCGCTCACTGTGGATGGCACTACACCTGACCCTTTGATTATTACAGGTAAAATTTCCTTTGGTGACAGCAAGAGTGTATTAAATACAGGGGATAATATTACATTAAGATCCACTAAAGCCCATACTGCAAGTGTTGGTATTGTTGGCAGCGATAACGTTATAACCGGACAAATTTCAGTAGAGCGTTACATCAACATAGGAACCGGCACAGGTGAACATAGGAAGGCATGGCACGTAATTGCACCTAACACTAGTGGTCAGACGATAAAGCAAAGCTGGATGGAAAACGGGGATAACTCAGTTGTAAATTATGGTATCAACCTGACGGGTGCAGCAGGTGGTGGCTGGGATGATGAATCTCCTGCTCCTGCAATAAAATATTACGTTCCGAGCTCAGGACAAGGTTCATGGGCAGGGGCACCCAATTCATCAACTCTACTTGACAGTAAGAGTGCCTGGATGGTGTTTATCAGAGGCGACAGGAGTGTGATCGGACAATGGGATGACCCCAAACCTACCACACTCAGAAGCAAAGGAACTATCAAGACCGGTACCCAGACGATTACTGTTCCTGCAATTGCGAATGGATTTTACCTGATAGGCAATCCATATCCTTCTGCAGTAGATGTGTCCAAGATAACTACCAGTGACGGAGCGGGAATATTAAACTTCACGTTGTGGAACCCTAATCTGGGCGGTAGCTACGGTTTGGGAGCCTATCAGGAATTCACATATAATGAGAATACAAATCAGTACGAATCGGTTCCAGGTCCGATAGTGAATAATACAATCCAGAGTGGGCAAGGGTTCTTTGTTAAGACATCGGGAACAGCGTATGATGTGATATTCAAAGAGGACGCTAAGGTAGATGCTTCAAATAATACTATGTTCTTCAGAGGTAATGGCGAAGGTAGCAGGCAAGTTGGTACTTTACGTTCAAATGTGCTATCTGGTGATGGCACTATTCTGGATGGAACTTTGCAGTTCTTCTCCGATGATTATTCCAACGAAGTGGATATGGCCGATGGCAGAAAGATGATGAATACGGGAATCAACCTTTCAGTGAAGGTGAGCAATGATCTGCTGGTAGTAGAGCGCAGAGCCCTGCTCACTATGGAAGATACCATCTATTATAACCTTACAGGTGCGGCAAACGGCAAATACACCTTCTCTCTGGAAGCCGCAGGGTTGTCCGCTTCAGGATTAGAAGGATGGTTGGAAGATGCCTTCACCGGTCAGCGCCATGCAGTGAATATGGAAGGGCTGACCAATATCTCCTTTGATATAACGGGAGCCGCAGCCTCCAAAGCAGCCAACAGGTTCAGGTTAGTCTTCAGGGCTGCACTGGGCCCGGTACCGGTAACTTTTGTGAAGATAAATGCAGTAAAAGATGGAAACACGGTGAAGGTGACATGGGATGTGGCCAATGAAATCAA
>JACFNA010000090.1 GCA_019455085.1 Chitinophagaceae bacterium | reverse complement strand
ATTATTTCCACCGCTCGTAATATTGGAAAATGTATAGAATACTACATAGCCCACTTTCATGCTTCCGACAGTGAAAACCGAATCAAACAATACTGGATTTATCTGATACTGTGTGTTTGACAGAGTAGCATTCACGGTGGTGCCATCGGGTTTCTTAAAAGTGAATGCCGCAGATCCGTCATAGAATATTGCATTGATCACGCGGCTGACATTAGGTCCATTTGAACCGTCGTATGACACACTTTGTCCGTTGATGGCTGTGATAGTCCATCCGCGTTGTACTCCCTGTTGTCCCGCAGGCGAATTTTTATCGGCATACAACACCACAAGGATAATATCCCTGTTGCTATCGTAGGCGTAGGTAACCTCCAGTCCTTTATCACCCGCCACTCCCTGTTGTATTTCAGAATTAGTAGTGCCGTCATCCAGGAAGCTGTGCCTGTCTATAGCGCGCCCATTAGCATCTTTAGGAAAACCCTTAATATAGTTGAGCAGGGTAGGGGCATCGGCGAAAGCCCTGCTTAAGGGATCTGTTTCAGGCACCTGCTTATACCAATAATAAGTGGGCAGATCTTCGTGCGTATCTCTGCCTCCATCTACATAACTCTTTTGCATGATGCGATACATAAGATACTTCAATGAGTCACTATCAGACAACTGGTTGCCACTGCCTCCGCCAGGGGCAGACTTCTTGCAGGACACGCCTATAAGGGAAATGGTGGCCACTAATAGTAGCATAGGTAGAGATAATGCCGTTTTTTTCATAGAGTAAAAATATTGTTTAGTACGTAATACACAAATTAAGCCCTGTATTCAGCAAACCGAAATTATGTGCCTGATTTATTTGTTAAATAAACAAAATATATATGAATTAACATACAAGGGTGATTTGTATCTTTTAACTATTAACATTCATTTTTTTAAGTAGATTTGCGACTCCAAACCACACCTGATAAGATGAAAACCTCAAGTATAGTTATTCTGATTGCCATTGCAGCAGCGATTGGAGGATTGCTTATGTACTCAGTGGATTTTTCCACTTATGATACAATCCAGTCAGCCAGGGAAAAACAGGGAAAATATGTACATCTGATTGCGAAACTTGACAAGTCAAAACCCATACAATACGACGCTCTCAAGGACCCCAACTACCTTTGTTTTTATGCGGTAGACAGCCTGGGCAATAGCGCCAAGGTGGTTTATTTCAATCCAAAACCTGCCGACCTTGAAAGAAGTGAGAGAGTGGTGCTCAAAGGGAGAATGGAAGGGGAGGTATTCAGGTGCGACAACATCTTATTGAAATGTCCTTCAAAATACAAGGACGAGAAGTCGGTACTGGAATCTAATATCAGCCAATACTAATCTGACACAATGGAATTTCTGAATGAACACTTATTGCCCGGCCAACTTGGGCATTTTTTTGTATTACTAGCCTTTGTATCTGCCATTTTTGCTACGATTGCTTTTTTTAAATCGCATCTTGCCAAATCAGAGACTGAGAGTGCTGCATGGTTAAAACTGGCACGGACTGTATTTTTTATTGAGCTTTTTTCGCTTCTTACAGTATTTGCATTCCTATATTACATCTGTGCCAATCATTACTATGAATACCTTTACGCCTATAAGCACTCTTCAATGGAACTGGAGCCCAAATATCTGCTTGCCTGTATTTGGGAAGGGCAGGAGGGGAGTTTCCTGCTTTGGGCCATGTGGCATGCGATATTGGGTACGGTGGTAATCCTTACTGCCAAAAAACGTGAAGCCCTGGTAATGACTGTGGTAAATGCAGCACAGGTATTCCTTATCGTAATGCTTCTCGGCGTATATGTGGCAGGAACCAAGGTGGGGAGCAGTCCATTCAGTCTTACAAGAAACGAATTAGAAGGCGCCATATTCAGCCGTCCTAATTATCTTAATTTCATCAAAGATGGTATCGGGCTGAATATTCTCTTACGCAATTACTGGATGGTGATTCATCCGCCTGTACTTTTCCTGGGCTTCGCAAGCACATTAATTCCCGTTGGATTTGCGTTTTCGTCACTGGTGAAAAAGGATTGGGGCAAGTGGGTGCAGCCCGTACTGCCCTGGGCTTTATTCAGTGGCCTGGCTTTGGGTACCGGGATTATGATGGGAGGAAAGTGGGCTTATGAATCCTTGTCATTCGGAGGATACTGGGCATGGGATCCTGTGGAGAACGCTTCCTTCGTGCCCTGGTTAATTGCAATGGCAGGGCTGCATTGTATGGTAATTTATAAATCTACCGGAAGGGCACTAAGAGCCTCATTTGTCTTTACGATTCTGGCATATCTCTTTGTATTGTACTCGACCTTTCTGACCCGTACAGGTGTGCTGGGAGACACAAGTGTACACAGCTTTACTGAAGCAGGCAAAATGATGAACATACTGATAGGAATATACGTATTAGGAGTTACCGTTCCGATGTTCATCCTGTTTTTCAGGAATTATAAGAATATACCGGCAATACATAAAGAAGAAAACATATCTGCAAGAGAGTTTTGGATGTTTATTGGTTCTATGATTCTGTTTTTGGCAGGATTCTTTATTATAGCCGTAACCTCGCTTCCTGTGTACAACAATGTGTTTGGAATCAATGTAGCCGACCCGCCGGACAGAGAATTCACCTATAATAAAGTGATGGTGTTGGTCGCTATAGTGGTAGGTGTGCTTACCGGAGCTGGTCAGTTTCTCAAGTATAAGGATACGACAAAGAAATATTTCCTGTCCAAAATCGTATGGCCGGTAATAATATCAGCAGCCATATATTTGGCAATTGTACTCTTTTATCCATTGAAGTACGCAGTCAAAGGCCCCGGATTCTTATTTGCAATCAATATTGCGCTGTTTGCCTGCATCTTCTCCGTGGTGGCCAACTTTTATTACATCCAGAGTGTCCTCAAATGGAAGATGAAAGCAGCAGGAAGTGCCATCACTCATTTTGGGTTCACACTGATGATTGCGGGAATGATTATTTCTTCCGGAAACAAGGAAGTCATCAGCGATAACAGTAAAACAGGTTTGTTTATTCCATTCGATAAGGACCCTACAGGCAGGAATCAGGAGAATCCAATGGAGAACCTCACGCTTTTGAAGGGCGTGCCTACTGAGATGGGGAAATATACGGTTACCTATGTAAGTGACAGTGCATCTCCAAAAGAAAAGACCAGAGTATTTTATCAGGTACACTTTGTGAAAAAGGGAAGTGGAGAAAAATCAGAAGAGAATTTTTCGTTGTGGCCCGACAGTTACAAAATGAAGGATAATAACCTGACCAGTAATCCCGATACAAGGCACTATCTGACACATGATGTATTTACGTATGTGTCAACTATTTCAGTTCAGAATGAAGAAGAGGATACTTCTGCCTTCAAGACAAACCTGATGCACATTGGAGACACTGCCTATTACGACAATGGATACATCGTTTTGAATGGAATAGAAAAGAATCCCAATAACGAGCGGTTCCATTTTTCTGACAGGGATACCGCACTGGTTGCAGACCTCACCGCTTACAGTAAAGAAGGAACGAGCTACAAACTATACCCGGGATTAAGTGTGTCCAATATGACAATCACATTCCTGGACGATACTTCTATTACGCAGAATATGTATGTTCGATTCTCAGGTATCTCTAATGGGGATGAATTTAAGATTGGGGTAAAAGAGCACAAGAAGTTGACAGATTTCATAGCAATCAAAGCCTATGTGTTCCCTTATATCAATTTGGTGTGGCTGGGATTGATAATTATGGCAGCAGGATTTCTGGTATCTTTATTACACCGGGCTAATGCCCCCAGGCCGCTGGCATTAGTCTCTATGGTTGTCATTGTCGGAGCCCTGATTTTCCTTTTCCTGTTTGCAAATGCTTAATTGAAGATTAACACTCAGGTTTTGAGGTTTATAAAATCTTGGTATAACTTAGAGTAGTGAAAATCCGTAATTCCATAGTTACAGTTCTCGTTTTATTAACGGTTTCTGTGGGGTCTGTTCTGCAAGCCTCTGCACAAGTGCAGTACGGAATCAATGATACATTATTAACAGGAGCAGTAGTATATGAGGGTGACACCATACCTGCCCAGGTATTACCCGTAGTTTTTGTATGGCAAAGAGGCAGGCAAAGCCGGAAATGGTCAAGACTTCGTAATGCCGTGTATGTTACGTATCCATACGCGAGGAAAGCAGGTGCCGTATTTACGGATATCGAACATAATATATCCGGTATGTCTGGCAAGTCTGAAATCAGACGGTATATCAATAGCAGGGAGAAAGAATTGAAAAAAGAATTCTCAGATCCTTTGAAAAACCTTTCGGTTTATCAGGGAAAAATTCTGATGAAGTTAATAAACCGCGAGACAGGAGGTACCAACTGTTATGATATTCTCAAGGAATTGAAAGGTGGTGTGACTGCCCGTTTCTGGCAGACAGTAGCCTTCCTCTTTGGCAGCAGCCTCAAGCAGCCTTATGATGCCTACGGGAGTGATTCAGACATTGAATATATTGTGCTGGATGTGCAGCGCATGTATGGATGGCAACAATATCAGTGACAGGATCATGCAGCCTTTTTCTGACCGGATACTCTTTTTGAAGTTACCTTTGCAAAAAAATTGGAGATGAAATTGGATATTCTAGCCATTGGAGTACACCCTGATGATGTAGAGTTGAGTTGCGCCGGAGTGTTAATTATGGAGCAGATGAATGGTAAACTGACCGGTATTCTGGATCTTACTAAAGGCGAACTTGGTACCAGAGGAACGGCAGCAACAAGAAAGAAGGAAGCCGCAGATGCAGCAAAAGTTATGGGCGTTGCCGTGAGAGAAAACCTTGGGCTTGCTGATGGATTTTTTGAAAATAATAAGGAGAGCCAGCTAAAGATAATCAGGGTTATTAGAAAATACCAACCTGATGTTGTATTTGCCAATTCATTGGACGATCGGCATCCTGACCATGGCAGGGCAGCCAAATTGGTAGAAGACGCCTGTTTTTTGTCGGGTCTCAGGAAAATAAAGACGAAGGACGGCGGCAGAGAACAGACGCCCTGGAAACCTTCTTATATCTTTCACTACTTACAGGATTACTATCATAAACCTGATATCTTAATAGATATCTCTGATGCAATCGAAAAGAAGATTGAAGCAATCAGGTGTTACAAAACACAGTTCTATACAAAGGGTTTTAAGAACAACGAACCTCAGACCTACATTTCTTCTCCTGAGTTTATGAACTTTATAGTCAGCAGGACAGAGGCATTTGGAAAACATATCGGAGTAAGACATGCAGAGGGCTTTGTGTCCCGAAAAATGATCGGATTGAAGAACCTGGAGAGTATTATTAAAAAAACAACCTAAAAAGTAATAGCCACTTTATCAACTTATGAAACACATCTTTGAAAATTATCAGTCTGTAGTACCGGAAAACTTTCGGCATAACGCAAGAGTATGGATTTATCAGGCAGACAGGGTGTTTACTCCGTCCGAAGCCAACGAAATAACGGAAGCATTAGATTCCTTTAATCACGAGTGGAACAGCCATGGAGATAAGGTGGCCAGTTTCGTTCACTTGTTCTTTAACTGGTTTATTGTGCTCATGGCTGACGAGCGGGTTGTGCATGTAGGAGGTTGCAGTACAGATGCATCGTACAGGTTTCTCAAGGGACTGGAAAGGATACACAATGTAAAATTATTTGGCCGCCACTCTCTTGCATTTCTAGTTGACGATATGATAAGAACAATACCACTTACAGAACTTCAGGAGGTTCTGGAGCATGGAGAAATTACAGGTGATACGCTGTATTTCAATAATACTATCTTAACAGGCAAAGATTTTGTAACCAACTGGATTGTGCCGGCAGGAAGCACCTGGTTGGCTACACGGTTCAAAGAGTTAACTGCAACTCCAGGAAACTAATCGAATTTTTTATAGAACGGGTGAGTTGCAAGTTTCAGCATCGCTTTGTCACCACTACTATCGCCGTACACATAGATTTCTGAGAAAACAGAGAGGTCAAACTTTTCCTTAATGCGTTTTGCCTTTTCTTCATAGTTGCAATTGAGACCCTCGAGTTTTCCCGTCATCACGCCGTCTCTGATTTCCATTTTTGATGCAATGAGGTCACAGCCATTTTCTGTTGCCCAATACTTTACCCATTGAGATGCAGAAGCAGTAACGATGACAACCTGAACTCCCGATTTAATATAACTTCTGATTTTGTTTACCATACATGGTCTGATTAATCCGGGCAGCTGCTCGCTGGAAAATGCCATACACAGCGACTCAAAATCTTTGTATTTCATCCCTTTAAAAAAGCAGGCCAGCAGTTTTTCCTTCACAAGCTGGCTTTTTACCATTTTAAGTTTCATGCCTGCTATAAATGGACTTACACGCAGCAGGCCCGACCATAGAGCGATTGTCCCCTT
This sequence comes from Chitinophagaceae bacterium, assembly GCA_019455085.1. Classification (GTDB taxonomy): domain Bacteria; phylum Bacteroidota; class Bacteroidia; order Chitinophagales; family Chitinophagaceae; genus Ginsengibacter. The sequence continues at coordinate 5,553 of JACFNA010000090.1, read as the reverse complement.
AAAATACCTGATGAGTTCAAGCATGCTGTCACTGGAAGTGATAGTACCATCAAAATCAAAAAAAGCAACCTTTTTCACAACGAACTAATTGAACAGCGTAACATCCTTCATATAAAGGATTACATAGAAAGTAATAATCCATAACAGAATACTCACCTGGATAAATCTGTCGCGGTACAGGATTTTAACCGGTGAATCTGATTTTTCCTTGATATAGATAAGTTGCAAATACCTGAATACCCCTGCGAGTACAAAGATACAAGTGAAATATAGCCTTCCCGTACCCAGCCTTTCTATTACTTCGGGCGACATTGTGTACATAAAGTATGCTACAATCAGAACTGCAGAAACGAGGGCAGAGGATATATTAATGAATTCAAGATTGTAACCCCTGATTGACTGGCGCATTTCGGCACCGGACTTAATTTTCAAAAGCACATCATCGCGCCTTTTACCTAATCCAAGGAAAATAGCAAGGAGGAATACCATTATAATCAGCCATTCACTCAGAGGAACCTTAATAATTACTGAACCGGCGTTGACACGCAGTACAAATCCAATAGCAATAATAAAAATATCAAGTATTGAAATGTTCTTTAGACCCAGAGAGTAGCCGATGTTTAACAACCAATACAGAAGGAGTATGATTAGAAATTGATAACTTATAAATCCTCCCCAGGCAGTTCCTGCAACTAAAAGCAACACTGACATCACAAGTGCTACACTCTTTTCAACTGTTCCGGCAGGAAGTGGTCTGAACTTTTTTTCAGGATGCTTTTTGTCGTCTTCAATATCCCGGTAATCATTGAGTATGTATATTGAGGATGCCACAAAAGAAAAGCAAAAAAAACCTTCAAGCACCATAATGAAAGACTCTATATGAAATAATTCCCCGCTAAAGAAAAGCGGAAGGAATAAGAAAGTATTCTTTATCCAGTCTTTCGGTCTTAAAAGTTTAATGTATGGTTTCATGTGGACTCGTTAGTGACTGTATTTCTTTGAATGACATCTTTCTCAACAAGCCAAAGCATCATTGGGATAAATATTATTATAATCGGAACCAAAAACAGTCGGGTCTGATAGGCCACCACACTCAGATAATGAACCCCAAACCAGATTGGCACTATCAAAATAAACCATTTCCTGAGTATTTCCGGAAAATATCTGAATCGGTAAAGAATTATGAATGGGATGACTGCAAAGGTGCCAATAAGTTCCATGTATGCCTTAAAGCCTGTAGGACTGAATAGGTTTAGTTTCAACATTTGCCACCCAGCGGGAACTCTCCACTCCTGCTGCGGCCTGTAACCGTAATAGATCCTGAGGCCGATAAAGATGCTGAAAAAGATGGCATATAGAATCCCCACGAATACCCAGGTTTTGAAAGGAGGAAATTTAATTGCCCGCAAATTGAGCCTCCTTACAGATAGTTGAGAAAAGTCTGTTAGTGAAATAAAATACAGGTAGGGGATAAGCATTCCCGTTTCTCTGTTTAAGGCTGCAAGCGGAGTGATGAGTAGTAACCATGCGGGATTCCACTTATAAATAATCAGGTTTGCCGTTAACAGATAAAAAATAATATCTAAGTAGGTATTAAAAGCCAGGTCTGCTACATCACCGGCGTTCCCAATGGCTAGCGATAGAAAAGAAAGCCCAAAAAACAATAACCACTTACTCTTTACAAAAGCTCCCCAAAGCCGCCATGCCAGAAAGAAAATAAAGAAGTGTTCTACAAAACGGAAAACAATAAAGACAATGAAGTATTTTAGTGCATCAGGATTCCCCAGCAATTCAAGGAATGAATCTCGTTTTTCATTTGGCCCTGAAGTGTTCTTAATTACGAAGTGATGATTCCCTTCTATAGGGAATACTTTATTTACTGTATGGTTATATACCCACATGCCTCCTTCTGCAATCAGGGGGCTGAGGATTCGGTATTGCCATGGATTATAAAAAGAGGATTGACCGGCCATTATGTCTTTATGGCGGCTATAAGTGAGTATACCATTCCCCAGGTAAAAACTCCAGAAAACCGGAAATATGGATAGCAGTGCAAAGCAAAAGCATATAAATAACTGCCTGCTCTTAGTCTTTTTGGGCCACAAAGGTGTAGTGGGGATAGACATACATTCGTCTTTTTTTCTGTTCAATAATTCTTAATCCATTGTTGGTTAGTAACTCCTTCGCCTTTTCCATTTTTAATTCATTACCAATTTCCCCGGCAAATATCATATCATGCATCTTGTTAAAGAATACCAGGGGACTACCTCCATTGATATCCTTGAGCACAAGCCGTGCGCCTGGTTTCATGATATTGATCAGATTCTTCAGAAAAGATTCCTGATGCTTTCGGGGCACATGGTGCAGGACATCTATCAGAAAGATAATATCTACCTTGCTTAGTTCTTCCGGAAAATGGCTACCATCAAACGTTTCGAAGTGATAGTTTATTGAGGCATGCTGAGAAAACAATTCTCTTGCATTGTCTATAAGCCGTTGTGTGATTTCTATTCCATAAAGGCTCTGCGGATTATCAGCAAATTTACTTACAAGGAGCAGAAACTGGCCACTTCCACAACCTACATCCGCAACCTTATCTCCCGGTTTTACCAGCGAAATCAGCTCTACAAACGGGCATATATAGGTTCTGTAACGGATCTTTAAGGTATCGAAAAGACCAGCTTTAAATTCGGTATTGCACAGAAAATCAACGATTTCTTTGTTCTGCAGTTGTTTTGCCATAAGGTCTCCGGTGAGTGGAAAAAGCAAATTACGTACAAAAGTGGTAAAATATATATGAAATTTCAACTAAATATGTCTATCTTGAAGTGATTGTTTTTTTATGGAGAGGTTTTTTAAAACACTGTTCTGTACGCTATTTATAATATGTGGATGTTTTATTGCGGCTTTCGGTCAATATAAACGTATAGCCGTCCTGGGCAGTTCTACTTCAGCAGGCTACTTTAATGGACTATTTCCTTATGACAGTGGTTATGTTCCCAAATTGAGTAAGTACTATATTGAGGAAGGGATAATTGACACGATATATAATCTTGCAGGAGTTGGTTATGATTGTTATATGGCAATGCCCAATGGATATGTCCCACCATCAGGAAGGCCTTCTCCTGATGAGGAACATAACATCACAAAGGCCTTAAGTAAAAGTCCCAAACCCACTGTGGTACTGGTAAACTTCCCCAGTAATAATTATGATGTGTATTCTGTGCATGAAATAATGCTTTGCCTGCAAGCTATACGTGATTATGCACTGGCTCAGGGCGTACAATGCTATATTACAACTTCACAGCCCCGAACAGCTTTTAGTTCTCCTAACCGCACTAAATTAAAAGTGATAGCAGATTCAGTAATTGCACGGTTTAAAGAATATGCTGTTGATTTTTTCTATGAAATTGTCGATCTCGGCAATGATTACAGGATACTTCCTGAGTATTCTCTAGGAGATGGTGTCCATCTCAACCCGGCAGGGCATACGGTATTAAAGAATAAGGTGGTTCAAAAGAATATTGTATTGGCACCGGTACCTGTTTACTTTTCAGGGATAAACGCACAGGTAAGGAAACACAACGTGATGTTGAAATGGACATTTGAGAATCCACAACAAACGGTCGATTATTTCAAAGTGGAAAGAAGTAATGACGATACAAATTATGAGGTGATAGGTCAGTTGGCCTCCAATGGAAACCGGACACTGTCTTACCTCGATCGGGAGCTGCCGGAAGGGAACTATTTTTATCGTGTCAGAAGTATTGAAAAGAATGGTGCACAAACAGTTTCTAAAGTCGTTATGGTACGCATTCGGAATACAAATTCTTTCACAGGAACCGAAGTGTTCATACGCGGACATAAATTAGTGCTGAATAAATTGCCCCTCCATTCGGAAAAGGCTTTATGGAAGCTGACTGACCTCAACGGTAAAACGGTTTTAAAAGGCGAAATACTTCCCGGTACTAATAATTTTGAGGTGGATATTTCATCATTATCCCCTGCGATATATATCATTTCGCTTTATAACAGGGAAGAGGCCTTTTCTGCAAGAGTTATCAAGAGGTAATATTTCCACATTGACAATTGCACAAAAAAAGCAGGTTCGCCTGAACCTGCCTTTTGAGTATCTGTTTCCTGAATGGTAATGCTCAGGAATAAAATATTAATTGGAAGCTGGTGCTTTCACCACTGAAATATTCTTTTCGTAGAAGAAATAATAAGTTCCAAACAGCACAGCAGAAAAAATAGCAGTGGCAGCAAGTGACCATAGATAGAAGGGTACACCATCACCCAGGCACATCAGCCAGCCATTTAGTGTTTTGGGCCTCCCCAGTCCGGCTAAAGGAGAACTGCTTAGCCACACCAGAGAATTGGATACCAGAAAGTAGGCTGTAGGCGCAGCTATTGATGACAATGCAATCTTCTTCAGATTAAATCCCTTAATCATGAATCCAAATACAGTCAATCCTCCAAATAAAAGATAATTAAGGAACTGTCCTTTATAGAAACCCGGTATTACAGAAGCTCCGTTGATATAGAGTAACTGATAAAGTGCATCAGAAACAAACATCGCAAGTAGCGGCAGTAAAAAAGCAAATTTCTTTTCCTTAATAATTGCTCCTCCAAAAATTGCGATAGCTATTTGTGGTGCAAAACCATAAGGCCTTCCCGGCATCACTCTGTAAAGAGATGCAATACCAATTAGCATCAGAAAACTAACTACAAGCTGTTTTGATATTTTCATAATGTCCTTTGTTTTTGCAAAAATAACAAAATATGAAAGGATTCAGGTTCAATATTTTTCCCCGGGTTTTATCAATTGAGGAAATTGTTTTTGAAATCGCTGTATTCGTGGAATGGATTCATGCAGCACATAAGGGTTTTCGGGATTTCGTTTCACAAAATCCTGATGCCCCGGCTCTGCCTCCCAGAACTTTGTAAATGAAGTCAGTTGCACCGAAAGCGGGCGGTCATACTTTCCAGATTGATTTAATTCCCTGATATAATTCTCTGTCATCCTTTTTTCTTTTTCATTTCTGAAAAAAACCACCGATCTGTACTGGTAACCCATATCAGGCCCCTGGCCATTTACCTGTGTCGGGTCCTGGGATGCAAAGTAGATCTTAAGCAGGGTAGGGTAGTCCACCACTGTTGAATCGTAATAGACATTTACCATTTCTGCATGACAGGTAGGCCCTGAACCTAAATCATAATAAGTTGGATTGGGTTTGGTACCTCCGGCATATCCGGATACGGCTTCATAAACTCCTTTCACACTTTCAAAGATTGCTTCTTCGCACCAAAAGCAACCTGCAGCAAATGTGGCCTGACTTAGCTTCAACTTATTAATTTTCTTTGCAGAAGGAATGGCGCTAAACCCTGCAGGCGCTTGTCCGCATGACCCAAAGGCAAATGAAAGGAGTACCCATAGGATGGCTGTATTTTTCATAATGCAAAATTACCCAATGCGGGGTAATTACACTACCAGAAGATTACATCCCCTGACAAGGCTTGTATCACTTCTCCCCAACACTTCAAAAGTACCGT
>JACFNA010000089.1 GCA_019455085.1 Chitinophagaceae bacterium | reverse complement strand
ATCCAAATCATCATCTATCATTAAAATAAGTGGCATATCAGACCCCTAACAAATAGCGTGCAGGTTTTTATAACTATGTAAACTCAATCATCAGAACAACAGACGTTTTAACTATTTTTGAATATGCTTTTATTTTACTGTGAAAGGATAACGCCGCGTATTCGCTATGTAGTGAAGTGGATAATGCATGAGTTGAATTGTGAGGTTTCTTTTACAGAAAGCAGGATTGAATATCTGGCATTTCATGGTGCAGGCATTGCCTATACGAATAGTAAAATGGAAGAGGGAGGTGGTTTGCAAATTTTTCCTTCCGGTTTTATGGAGGAGCATGGAGTGAAGCAATTTGTGCCCACTCTGCGAAGAACTGAAAATGGATTTCATCTTTTTCCTGATGATAGCGAACTGCAATTTGATATTCTGAGTGCAGTCTTTTATCTCATCTCGAGATACGAAGAATATTTGCCTTTTGAGCCGGATCGATATGGCAGGTTCAGGGCTTCGGATAGCATTGCCTATAGGAATGAGTTTTTACAAGTGCCAATCGTGGATACGTGGATTAATGGGTTGGGCGATTTACTTCAGGAAAAATTTTCTCAGCTTAAAATAGAAAGGCCGCATTTTCGCACGTTGTTTACCTACGATATAGATGTGGCTTTTAAGTATTTGGGTCGGGGTGCAGGAAAGTCTTTATTGGCGGCAGGCAGAGATATGCTAAGAGGGAAATGGAAAGAAGTTATAGAGCGGCGCAGGGTTTTGCAGGGAAGGAAGTCCGATCCATGGGATGTGTACAAGTGGATAAAGAAAGAATTAAATACCGCAGGGATTGAAGGAATCTTTTTCTTTTTGACCGCCGGTGGCACACAGTATGATCATAATGTTGATGTGAGCAGAAATGAAATAAAGGACAGGATATTCACACATGCTGAGATGGCTATTGAAGTGGGTATTCATCCGTCGTTTCGCTCCTCTGAAATTAAAGGGCTCACCGTTAAAGAGAAAAAAGGGCTGGAGAAATATCTTGCCCGGACTGTTACTTCGAGCAGGCAACATTTTCTGAAATTCAGACTGCCGGATACTTATCGTGAATTGTCTGAGTGTGGAATTGTGAGAGACTTTTCCATGGCTTTTCCGGAGATTCCGGGATTTCGTGCAGGTACTTCACGTCCGTTCCCATTTTACGATTTGCTTAAAGAGCAGGAGACATCACTGATGATCTATCCGTCGTGCTGGATGGATGCCACATATATTAATTATGGCAATCAATCAGCAGATAAAGCAGAAAAAGAGGCATTGGGGTTACTTGAAGCAGTTAAGGCTGTGGGAGGATACTTCATTCCCATTTTTCACAATAATGTATTAGAAGACAAGCGGTATCGTAATATTCATCATTTACTTCTGACCAATATTGTTGATGCAAACAAACAATTGGTAAGTCAGGTTGAGTAATTAAGTAAAAAGAAAGAGTTGAGCCAACATCTCCATATCGTTTGCTTTGATGTACCCTATCCGCCGGATTATGGTGGGGTGGTGGATTTGTTTTTTAAGATTAAGTACCTCCATGATGCAGGTGTGAAAATTCACTTACACTGTTTTGAGTATGGCAGAGGCAGGCAGGAAGTCTTGAAACAGTATTGTGAGGAGGTGTATTATTACCCCAGAAAGAAAGTTGTATTACCCCTGCTTCCTTTTATTGTAGCATCACGAAAGAATCAGATGTTGAAGAATCGGTTATTAGCTGATAGTTATCCGGTTCTCCTTGAAGGGGTGCATTGCTCCTATCATTTATTCAAGGGGGATCTGCCGGCCGGCAGATGCTGGGTGAGGCTTCATAATGTAGAGTGGAAATATTATGCGAATCTGGCAAAGAGTTCAGGTGCTTTTCTTAAATCCTTATATTTTTTGTGGGAATCGTGGATGCTAAAGCGCTACGAAAAAAAGCTGGCAGTGAAGGGCAGGTTCTTGTGCCTGAATAGGGAAGATGTAAAGGTGTATCAGTCTATGGGAGCAAAGAGGGTGGAATATCTTCCTGTGTTTGTGGAAGACGGAGGCAGGGTTTTTTCTAAAGAAGGTAAGGGAGATTATTGTCTGTATCACGGAAATCTCTCGGTGTCGGAAAATGAAAAGGTAGTTACTTTCCTTATTCAGGAAGTGTGCACACATCTTCCTGTAAAGTTTGTTGTGGCAGGCAAGAATCCTTCGGTCCGGCTAATGACACTATGCCGAAACCACCATGTGGAATGTATTGTAAACCCTTCCGAAACTGAGTTGCACAATTTGATCCGGGAAGCCCAATTGAATGTATTGCCCTCTGCAAACAACACAGGTATTAAGGTGAAGATTATAAATGCCCTTTCGAAGGGGAGATTCGTGATGACGAACAAAGAGGGGGTAGATAAAGCCACCTCCTGGAAGGATTTGTGTATTGTGGCTAATGATGCAGCAGAATGGCGGGAATCTATCAGTAGCGCAATGGAGAAGCGTTTTACATTAGAGGATATAGCCCGGCGTCAGGAAGTGTTATCCAGGGAATTTTCTGTGGTAGAAAATACGCAGCGCTTATTATCTTTTATCCTTTAGTTGACTTCCACAGTGGCATGGTCATATACTTTTCCGTTTTCCGTCTTCAGGGTACGAGCCGGAAATTTCTTGATTACAGGATAGTCGTGCGTAGCCATCATAACTGCAGTGCCATAATCTCTGGAAATGCTGATAAGCAATCTCATAATTTCGTCCGAGGTGGCAGGGTCAAGGTTTCCGGTTGGTTCGTCAGCGAGAATTAGTTTGGGAGAGTTTAGCAGTGCTCTTGCTATTGCCACACGTTGTTGCTCACCGCCACTTAATTCAAAAGGCATTTTGAAGCCTTTAGTTTTTAATCCCACTTTACCCAGTACATCCTCGATCTTTTCGTCCATCAGTTTCTTGTCTTTCCATCCGGTGGCACGAAGTACGAATTTGAGGTTTTCATTTACATTTCTATCGGTCATTAGTTGGAAGTCCTGAAATACTACACCCAGGTTTCTTCTCAGGAATGGCACCTTCTTCCAATCCATTTTCTTTAATTCGTAATCTACCACGGTAGCGTCGCCACTTCTAAGGTCAAGATCGCCGTACAGGGTTTTTAACAGTGAGCTTTTTCCGGTGCCTGTCTTTCCGACAATGTACACGAATTCACCCTTTCTTACTTCCAGATTTACATCACCTAAAATCAGTGAATTGCCCTGATAGATCTGGGCATTTTGCATTTTTACGATTACGTCCGACATATTCAAGTTATCCATTAAGATGGTGCGGGTAAAGTTAGAGTTATAATTATATTTTCAGAAAAAGAAAAATTATTCATCTGTTAAATTCCAGAATAAAAACCCTTGTGGAAATCGTGTACCTTTGAGAACGATTTTTTTTACAATTATGGACCATCATCATCTGCAAATTGATGCAGAAACACTTACCTACGAAGATTTAGAAAGCTATTTAAAGCACAAGGCAAAAATATCGGTAACACCACAGGCACTGGATTCAATTGCCAGATGCAGGGAATATCTGGATAGGAAGCTTGAATCAGGAGATGAACTTTTTTATGGTATCAATACCGGTTTTGGATTTTTGCAAAATGTCAGCATTGATAAGTCTCAGTTAACTGAACTACAGGACAACCTGCTCAAATCACATGCCTGTGGAGTAGGGGATGAAGTGCCTCAGGAAATAGTGAGGCTGATGTTGATGCTGAAGATTAAATCGCTAAGTTATGGTCATTCCGGTGTGTGTGTGGATATTGTAAAGCGGTTGTCAGACTTCCATAACAGTGATGTATTGCCGGTGGTCTATACCAAAGGTTCTTTGGGAGCATCAGGAGATCTGGCGCCTCTGAGCCACCTTGCATTGCCTCTTATCGGAGAGGGTGAAGTGAATTTCAGAGGGAAACGGTTGGCTACCCCGGAAGTATTAAAAGAGCTAAATCTGCAACCTTTAAGACTGAAGAGTAAGGAAGGCCTTGCATTAATAAATGGCACACAGTTCATGAGTGCCTATGGAATGTATTCGCTGATTAAGAGCAAAAAGCTGTTGGATTGGGCTGACATGATTGCCGCTATTTCGATAGATGCATTCTCCTGCAATACGAATTTCCTTAATGAGCATATCCATGCGGTGCGCCCTCATAATGGACAGATTGCAATAGCTGCGCATATCAGAGAGATTCTGGCCGGAAGCGAAATCTGCAGTACGGCCAAAGCTAATTTGCAGGACCCCTATTCATTTAGGTGTATTCCTCAGGTGCACGGCGCTTCCAGAGATACTTTTGATTTTGTGAAGCGTACGTTACTCACTGAGGTTAATTCAGTAACCGATAATCCTAACATCTTCCCTGATGATGATCTCATCATCAGTGGGGGAAATTTTCATGGGCAGCCCCTTGCACTTTCGTTGGATTATCTTGCTATTGCAATGAGTGAGATTGGCAATATTTCTGAAAGGAGAACTTATCAGTTGCTAAGCGGCCAGCGCAACCTGCCTTTGTTTCTGATTCATAATTCGGGATTGAACTCAGGACTGATGATTCCGCAATATGCAGCGGCATCGTTGGTGAGTGAGAATAAGCAATTGAGTACTCCTGCGAGTGTGGATTCCATTTCATCATCCAATAATCAGGAAGACCATGTGAGCATGGGTGCTAATGCTGCCACAAAGTGCCTTAGGGTAGTGCAAAATGTGCAGGGGATACTGGCTATTGAGTTGCTTACTGCCTGCCAGGCGCTTGACTTTACAAGGCCTTCGAAATCGTCTGCAAAAGTTGAAGAGGTGTTTGCTGCTTTTCGCCGGGAGGTGGCGTTTAATGAATCAGACAGAATTCTACATGATGACATTCAAAAAGCAATTTCATTCATTGACAATTATGAACTCTAAAATAAAAAAGTTATGACGGCAGTTAAGAGACATTATGATCCGGTGAAGTATAAGACACCCACAGGATCCCAATTAAATTGTAAGGGATGGAGCCAGGAAGCTGCATTGCGCATGCTACTGAATAACATCAATCCGGAAGTAGCCGAAAAACCTGATGAATTGATTGTATATGGCGGCAGGGGCAAAGCTGCCAGAAATTTTGAGAGTCTGGATAAGATTATTGCAGCATTAAAAGTATTGGAGAATGATGAATCACTTTTGGTACAAAGCGGGAAGCCTGTAGCAATAATGAAAACCCATGAAAACTCACCAAGGGTACTTATTTCCAATTCTCAATTAGTACCGAAGTGGGCCACGTGGGAACACTTTGATGAGTTAGAGAAAAAAGGGCTGATGATGTATGGGCAGATGACTGCAGGATCATGGATTTATATCGGTAGCCAGGGTATTGTGCAGGGTACTTATGAAACATTTGCAGAGATAGCCCGGCGAAAATTTAATCACTCTCTGAAAGGAACGCTGAGTGTGACAGCCGGATTGGGGGGCATGGGGGGCGCCCAACCTTTGGCAATTACTATGAATGGAGGTGTGTGTCTTGCTGCTGAAGTGGAAAAATGGAGGATAGAAAAGCGAATCGAAACCCGGTATCTTGATGAGATGGCAACTGATATAGACCAGGCAATTGACAAGGCATTAGAAGCAAAACAAGAGGGGCGGGCCTGGAGCATCGGAGTATTGTGCAATGCGGTGGATTTGCTTGAAAGAATAAAAGCAAGAGGTGTGTCCATCGATGTGCTTACTGACCAGACTTCTGCACATGATCCGCTGGTGGGATACATTCCCCAGGGATTGAGTGTGGAAGAGGCTAATGTATTGCGTATAGCCAATCCGGATGAGTATGTAAAGCGTTCACTTAATTCAATGAGGCGGCATGTGGAATTAATGATCGACCTGATGCATGCAGGCGCAGAAACCTTTGACTATGGAAATAATCTGAGGGCAGGAGCCTATGAAGCCGGTTTGAAGAATGCATTTGATTTTCCCGGTTTTGTACCTGCTTATATCCGGCCGTTATTCTGTGAAGGAAAAGGGCCTTTCAGGTGGGCGGCATTGAGCGGCGATCCGAATGATATTTATGAAACAGATAAAGTCCTGGCATCGCTTTTTCCTGAGAATAAAAGTTTGATTAACTGGCTGACTCTCGCAAAAGAGAAAATTGCATTTCAAGGCCTGCCTGCCCGAATTTGCTGGCTTGGCCAGGGGGAAAGAGAAAAAGCAGGACTTGCATTTAATGAATTGGTAAGAACAGGAAAGGTGAAAGCTCCTATTGTTATAGGCCGCGATCATCTGGATACCGGCTCTGTAGCCAGCCCGAACAGGGAAACAGAGTCTATGATGGATGGTAGCGACGCAGTGGCAGACTGGCCCATTTTGAATCTATTGGTGAATACTGCCGGAGGTGCCAGTTGGGTAAGCCTGCATCACGGAGGTGGGGTAGGTATTGGTTATAGCATCCATGCAGGGATGGTGATTGTAGCAGATGGAACCCAAATGGCTGCTGACAAATTGAGCAGAGTGCTTCGCAATGATCCGGGGCTGGGCGTGATAAGACATGCAGATGCAGGATATGAGTTAGCCAGAGAGGTAGCTCTAAAGAATAACCTTGATTTGGATCAGGAATTGGGAAAGAGAAAATAGAAAAAGAATTTGATTTCCGAAGAGAAATGTATAAATTTGTATTGAAGAAAGTAAAAATTTATACTATGCCCAAGAAATACTCCATCCCAAAAGATGATCAGGCGCTTAATATAGCGAGTGAGCCTGCTGTACTATTTGAGGCATCCAGTCGCAGAGAAAATCACTTGTCACTATCCGAAAAAGTGAATGTGGTCAGGGCCGGTATATCCAAAAAAGACCTGGAATCACTGAAGTCCAAGACTTCTATGGATTATACTGAGTTGGCAAGGGCGCTGTCAGTTACAAGAGCTACCCTCATCAACAAAAAAAAGAATGAACGATTCGGGCTTTCTCTTAGCGAGAAGATACTCGATATTGCTGAGCTATATGCCTATGGTTTTGAAGTCTTTGAAGATGAAGAATCTTTCAAAAGATGGATGGATACCCCCAATAAAGCCCTTAATTTTCAGAAGCCGATTGATCTACTCGATAACCAATTTGGCCGAGAGGAAGTTCGAAATATAATAGGTCGTATCGAATATGGAGTTTATTCATAGCTATGAATGTATATCGAATTTCCAGGAGCAGATACGCTGAAGATTTAACCGGAGAGGGAGCGCGGTTATTTGGAGGCAGATGGAACAGTAAGAATGTACCATGTATCTATGCTTCTGAGTCCAGAGCTTTGGCGTTAGTGGAATATTCCGTAAACGTAAATATGCATGATATTCCGCGTGCACTCTCGCTGGTCACTTACGAAATTGATGCTAAGAAGGTGGTAGAAATAGATGAAGAATTTCTTCCGGGAAATTGGAGAAATAGCCCTATCCCTAAACAAACTCAGAGTTTCGGAAGCTTATTATTGTCTGAAAAAAAATATGAAATAGTGCGGATACCCTCTGTGGTAATCCCTGAAGAATTTAATTTCTTAATTAATCCCAGCCATCATAAGGGGAAAATTAAGATAGTGTCCATCACCGACTTTCTTTATGATATCAGACTGAAAAAAGTATAGCACTAAAGCAGGGAGTTATCTTCTCCGTTTATTAACTCGTATTGTGTATCCACTTTTAGTTTTGTACCGTCAGCTGCTTCGGTGGCTAACTGGTCACATCTATTATTGTAAATATTTTCAGCGTGTCCCTTAACCCAATGAAATTTTATTTTGAACTTCTTTGATAGCTGGTAATAATGTTTCCACAAATCAGCATTTTTCTTACCACCTTTGAAGTTTGTATTAATCCACTTGTTCAGCCAGCCTTTTGAAATCGCATCCACCACATATTTGCTGTCTGTAAATAAGTCGATTTCTATTTCTGGGTTTTTGACTGATTCCAGTGCTTTGATTACTGCCAGTAGTTCCATTCGGTTGTTTGTGGTGAGCCTGTAACCTTCAGAAAGTTCTTTTCTATGGGGGCCATACATCATCACTATGCCATATCCGCCGGGGCCGGGGTTTCCACGCGCCGCACCGTCGGTATAAATAGTTATCTTTTTCTCTGCCATAAATTAGACCTGTATTACTCCGGTTTTGAACTCAGGAATGTCGGGGTTGTGATTTGCAGCAGCAATGTTTTCAGAAATGATGGTTCTGGTCTCTTTCGGGTCAATGATCGCATCTACCCACAACCGTGCAGCAGCATAAGTGGCTGTTGTCTGATGGTTGTATCTGGAAATCATCTTGTCAAGTAGTTCTTTTTCTCTTTCTTCGGTGATTTCTTCTCCTTTCTTTTTCAGAGATGCTACTTCGATTTGTAGTAGTGTTTTAGCAGCCTGTTCGCCTCCCATAACGGCTATCTTGGCCGAAGGCCATGCATAGATAAATCTGGGGTCATAAGCCTTACCGCACATGGCATAGTTACCGGCTCCATAAGAATTGCCAATGATGAATGTGATCTTTGGCACCACAGAATTGGCGACTGCATTTACCATCTTGGCTCCATCCTTAATGATACCGCTGTGTTCACTTCGGGTACCCACCATAAATCCGGTTATATCCTGAAAGAAGATTAACGGAATTTTCTTTTGGTTGCAGTTCATTATAAAGCGGGCTCCCTTGTCGGCGCTGTCATTATAGATTACGCCTCCCATCTGCAGTTCACCTTTTGAGGTTTTAATATTTAATCTTTGATTGGCCACTATTCCTACCGCCCAGCCGTCTATTCTCGCATAACCACAAACGATAGTCTTGCCATATTCTTTTTTGAACTCGTCAAAACTATCTGCATCTACAATAGTCTCAATAATTTCCCTGACATCGTAAGGTGTCTTATTGTCTTTGGAGTGAATTCCGTAAACCTCTTCTGTGTTTTTTTGGGGAGCCACAGGGGTAATTCGGTCGAAGCCTGCACCCGGTTGGGTTCCCATCTTGCTTACAATTCGTTTGATGTGGTCGAGGCATTCCTGTTCGTTGTCAAACTGGTAATCAGCTATACCGCTGATTGCATTATGGGTGTGTGCCCCACCCAGCGTTTCGGTATCGGTAGTTTCTCCAATAGCTGCCTTTACCAGATAAGGGCCTGCAAGAAATATGGATCCATGATCTTCGCCAGACACCATCAGTGTTTCATCGCTCATTATAGGGAGGTAAGCACCTCCGGCCACGCATGGGCCTAATACCGCCGCGATTTGAGTAATACCCATTGCACTCATTCGGGCATTATTCCTGAATATCCTGCCAAAATGTTCTTTGTCGGGAAAAATTTCATCCTGCATTGGAAGAAAAACTCCTGCACTATCCACCAGATAAATTATTGGCAGGTTATTCTCCATTGCAATTTCCTGCATTCGTAGGTTCTTCTTTCCTGTGATTGGGAACCATGCGCCAGCTTTTACTGTCTGGTCGTTTGCCACAACCACACATTGCTTTCCTGACACATACCCGATACCGGCTACTACACCTCCTGCGGGGCATCCGCCATATTCCTTATACATTTCAAATCCTGCGAAAGCGCCAATCTCGAGAAAAGGTTTATCTGAATCCAGAAGATATTTAAGCCTTTCTCTCGCTGTCAGTTTATTGCGTTCTTTCTGTTTCTGAATAGCCTTGTCTCCTCCACCTTTCTTTATGTCGTCAAGCAGGTTATCAATTCTTTTCCACTCCAGTTTGTTTTCATCTTCACGCTTGTTACGTTCTATATCCATTGTATGTGTATCTTATTTTATTCTGCTAAAATTCAAGTCCTGAAAGTCGAAGCTAAAGTCAGTAAGTGGTGATATAGCTTCCATTGTAATCTTGTTAGGTTTACCCTCAAAATCCAGTCCGAAATTCACAAACGCATCTGCATCCAGGCTTCTGTCTTCCCATCGTACTACGAAATTGTTGCCTTTATAATAATACATGGGGCCATGGAGTTTGGGCGACTTTTCAGCCTGAAAGTAGAGTTGATTTCCTCTTTGGGAGATATGGATTATACCAAACCAGGGATCCTTAAATTCCCCTGCATACATAGATAAATCTGGTTGTGTGCGTGATGAGGCTGCTTTTATTTCATTCTCAATCTTGTCTGTAATTTCTTTTGCATTTTTTTCGGACGCTTTTAACCTGTTTTGGTAAATCTGAATCCAGTCTCTTTTTTCAACCCCATAATAGGCGTCTTTTATGGTGTTTGTCACAGCATAAAAAGCGGCTCCTGACTGTTGATTGGTGAACACAATAATTCCAAGTTTCAAATCCGGGATAAGGGTTACCTGAGTTACGATTCCCAGCAGGCCGCCTGTATGTGTGGCCACCTTATGACCATTTTCGTCGCTGAGTCCCCATCCTAATCCATATCCTGAAAAGTTAGTTTTGTATGGCCCTGATGGATTTGGCTGGGTAACTGTGTGGATATTCCACATTTCAGCCTGTCTTGCAGGACTGAATAGTTGATTATTTGTACCGTACTTGCCACCGGTGAGTTGAGTGATAGCCCATTTACTCATGTCATACACACTGCTGTATATTCCTCCAGCGGCATTGAGGTTTCCGTTCAATTCGCGTTCCACAGCCTGCACCACACCATTGATTGGAACGTGAGGATCGATGATGTTATCCATTGATTTCAGCCTCTCATAAGCCCCTGCACTTTCATTCATTCCCAGAGGTGAAAAAATATTTTTCTCTACAAACTCTTCCCAACTCATTCCTGCAATTCTTTCTACTACTTCCCCGGCAACCATGTACAGGAGATTGTCATAGTCGTATTTGGTTCTGAATTGCGAGACGGGTTTCAGGTATCTCAGATTATGGATGATGTCGGCTTTTGAAAATTTGGGACGTCCGGGCCAAAACATCAGATCACCGGCTCCAAGCCCGAGCCCACTGCGGTGTGTGAGCAGGTCTTCGATTAAGAAGTTTTCAGTAACAAAGGGGGCATAAAGTTTGAATTCCGGAATGATGTCTCTGACCAGGGTTGTCCATTTGAGTTTACCCTGGTCTATCAGTATGGCAAGTGCAGCTGCAGTGAATGCTTTGGAATTGCTTGCAATGGCAAATCTGGTATGCTCGTTAACCTTTTCACCTGTCTTAAGACTGGTAACGCCGTATCCTTTCTGATGTATGACTTTGCCATCTTTTATTACAGCAACCGCTATTCCGGGCACATCGAAGGCCTTGAGTACTTTCTCCGAAACAGAATCTATTTGTCTGGAGGAAATCTGTGCGGTCAAAGTAAATGTGAGTGCGAAAAAGAAAGTTGAGAGGACTAATTTTTTCATTGCGAATATTTTGGTAAAAATAGGAAAAGTAGGGAAGGATATGGAATAGAAATCTGCCCGGGCAAAGTGCGGTTGTGCAAAAAAAAAGCGGTAGGATTATTCCTGCCGCTGTGGTTTGGTGAAGAAATTATTTGGGAGTATCCTAATATAAGATAGTCATTGTTTTCTGGCTACCGTCAGGATATTTAATTTCCAGATTATAATTGCCGTGATTTATTCCGGGGTTCCATTTTATTCTTTCGTTTTGAATTCCTCCGGGATATTCAAATGAGTGGGTAGATAATACCTGGCCGGCAGTATTGAAAATTCTTGCGCTATATTTTCCGGCTGGTTCGTTTTCTATCCTGATATTGATAAAACTACCTGATACAGGATTGGGTGAAATCATTAATGAAGGAGTGGCATTACCGTAATATACACGTGCAATTTCCGAGTATTTGGTGGCGCCGCTGAAGTCTGTACTTCTTACCTTGTAATAGTTGTATCCATCTGAAGGTTTGTCATCTGTAGCCTTGTAGGTGGACAGGCCATTAGCTTTTATTTCGGCAATATCTGTGAAGTCAATACCATCAATTGATCTCATTACCACGTATGTATCAACGTTATTTTCGTTTCCAACGTTCCACATAATATCTATATGGGTATTGGCCTTAGAAGCATTTATCTTCAGGAATGTTACAGGTAGTGCTCCTCTTGCAGAGAACACTATACTGAATCTGTCAGCTGCCCTGGAGCCGCTTGCGCTGGTAACCTGAAATGGAATTT
>JACFNA010000381.1 GCA_019455085.1 Chitinophagaceae bacterium | reverse complement strand
TCGCTCCTATTTTTAGACCATGCTCTCCAACCCCGTCTATGCCGGGTGGATTATTAAATTCGGAGAAAAGCACAAGGGCACATTTCCGCCACTCGTCTCAGAAGAGCTATTTGAACAAGTCCAGCGGGTGCTGAAAGGCAAGGGCACGAAGCACTACAAACATTTAACAGATCACCCGGATTTTCCACTACGGCGGTTTGTGTTTAATACAGAGGGCAAGAAATTAACTGGTAGCTGGTCTAAGGGCAGACGTAAGAAATATCCGTTTTACCGCTTCCTTACTGGCGGTAATTATGCCAGGGATACCTTACACAATGTATTTGCCGCATACATGAGCTACTTCGCCCTACCGGAAGAAGACCTGCAAGCATTACGCAACAAAGTACGGGAGAAGTATTCTGTCTGTTTACAGAAGGAAAACAGTGAACAAGCACGGTTACTGAAGTACAAAGAGGAATTAAAGGGACGGCAAACAGCTATGGTTAAAAAGAACCTCGATGGGGTTATCCCAGATTCCGTCCTCTCCACTCAACTAGCAGATATTGAAAAGGAGCTTTGGGATACGGAAGCGGAACTGGCAAAGCTGGCTGTAAAGGATACTCCAAAGATTGGCATTGAAGATGCGTTTGAGTATGTACAGGAATTTCTGAAAAACCCAGGTGCTGTATGGGCTAAATCTGATATTGATATTAAACTGCAATTACAGTGGTTCCAATTCCCATCTGGAATGGTCATTGATGGGAATTATTTTCGAACCACCGAAATATGTAGATTTCTCAAGCCTAAAACTCAGATTTTGGGTGAAAAATCCATTTGGGTGCCCCCGAGAATAAAAATATCGAACACACCAGATGTAACAACAAAGAAAAAATTGAGAAAAATACCACGTAGATTCTCTTCAAAGAATACCGCAAATGTAAATTGGGTACAAGTCAGCCAGGATATTATAACACTGTTTAAAATACTAAAGAGGATGGAATAGGCAGTCTAGGGGCGTTCATCACTACCCGTAATACCAGCCCAGGGTGATGCCATTAATACAATGCACCGTTTAATCTGCACACGTTCATGCACAGGTAGCCCTACATTAATTTCATTGACTATATCTTCTAAATCAGCCACTTCACGCTCTAATGAACTGACATTAGATTTCCACAGGCAAGTGTTTGGTAAATGATATGTTTCATCATTTGCTTGCCACCGATCCTTGTATCCTCTCTGCTGCATCCCTTCTTTCACTTCCGGATGTTTACCAGATACGTCATATGTTACATACACTTTCATCGCTTCACATTTGTATAAAAGTACAAATCTCTACAAGAATGTACTTTTGCTAATGCTATTGTAACTAATCCACACAACTTGCAGAATTAGGCAATTTCTCCCCCCTTACGAAATA
>JACFNA010000380.1 GCA_019455085.1 Chitinophagaceae bacterium | reverse complement strand
AATATCGGCATCCAGATTGTCGCCAATCATTATTGAATTTTCAACTTTTCCATCACAGGCCTTTAATGCAAAATCAAAAATTTCCTTCTTCGGCTTCATAGAGTTGGAAGCTTCGGAGGTAATCACCTGGTCAAAATATTTACCAAGGTTACTGCTTTCCAATTTTCGCCGTTGCGTTTTTTCAAAACCATTAGTCAGCAGATGCAATTCGTATCCTTTCTCAGTAAGATAGTTCAGTATTTCAAACGTATAATCAAACACTTTAGACTTAGTAGGAAGCAGGTCAAGATAAGATGCGCTCATATCTCTGGCCAGTTTCTCATCGGCTATCTTGAAATCTAAAAGTGTGCGCCACATCCTTTTCCATTTCAGCTCTTCCACTGTGATAAACCCTTTTTCAAACCTGGACCATAGCAGCTCATTATGATGATGATAAATACTATAGAACTCATCAAACGATGGGGTTACTCTTGTCTCCAGCCTATAATCCGAAAATATCTCTGAAATACAGTCCCGTGAATTTGTTTCAAAATCCCACAGCGTGTGATCCAGGTCAAAAAACAAATGGCGGTATTTCAGTTCGGCCGGTATTTTACTATTTTTGGTCATTCTCTCTCTCAAACGGAAGTAATCTTATGAATATTGTCATCACAGGAGGCAGCAAAGGTATGGGAAAAGCCATAGCCCTACGGTTTGCCGCAGCCAATTATCACATATTGCTGAACGCCCGCACCGGGTCCACGCTGAGGAATGCGGCTCTTGACATTCAGCAGGCGCACCCAAAATGCACCATACAATGCTGTGCAGCCGACCTGAGCACACGCGAAGGGGTGGCTACACTTGTGAACCATATCCAGTCGCAATCACTGAAAGTAGATGTGCTGGTAAACAATGCAGGTATCTTCCTGCCGGGCAGCGTACACAATGAGCCTGAAGGCACACTGGACACCATGATACAAACAAACCTCTACAGCGCCTACCACCTTACACGGGCATTGCTTCCCCAAATGATGAAGCGCCGCCAGGGACATATTTTCAACATGTGCAGCATCGCCTCCTTTCAGGCATATCCCAACGGTGGGGCATACAGCATCAGTAAATTTGCATTGGCCGGATTCAGCAAAAACCTGCGCGAAGAAATGAAACCACATCACATCAAAGTCACCACCGTCTATCCCGGGGCTGTATATACAGACTCCTGGAGCGGGTCAGGACTTCCGGAAAGCCGCTTTATCCGTGCAGAAGATGTGGCAGAACTCATATTTGCTGCCTCTCAACTCTCCCCGTCCGCCTGCATGGAAGAAATCATCATCAGGCCTCAGGAGGGAGACATCTGACCCAAAAGACTATCTCCAACTTTTTTCCATTACCCCTTAATCCCCGCTTCACTGTAGTTGTTATCT
>JACFNA010000088.1 GCA_019455085.1 Chitinophagaceae bacterium | reverse complement strand
CATATAACAACTGGTGGCATACAGGTTCCATTCCGGGCACAGCATCCGAGGTGGTGAGATCGGCCAATGGGTATATCTGGTTCATCGTCACCAACTCCTCATTAAGCAATTTTACAGCCCTGGACAACTTGGGGTGGAACATCGTTGCAAGTGTAAGCACCTGGCCTACATGGGATCTTATGCTGGCGCCTACCCAAAATGCTTCAGACCTCAATTTCACCAACCTTACCCCTACTTCAGTTACAGTAAACTGGACAAACGGGAATGGCTCTTCCAGGCTCCTTTTGGTAAAAGCTGACGGCGCCGTCGATTCTTTCCCACTGGATGGCACCAATTACGCTGCTAATGCTGATTACGGCGCGGCTCCTGTGCTGGGAGGAGAGGTAAAAGTGGTATATAACGGGTCTGGTAACACGGTAAATGTGACAGGGCTTGAAGCAGGGAAGAACTATTATTTCAGAGTGGTAGAATTTAACAACAGCGCCGAAACGGGAAATAACTCACTATATGTCCTGGGAGACAACCCTGTCGGGATGGCTACACCCGGTGCAGTGCCTGTAAAACTGATTTCATTCAACGGCACCTATTCAGACAATGCGGCAAACCTTCACTGGAAAACGGCTAATGAAATTAATTCTTCAGCTTTCATAATTGAGAGAAGTGAAGACGGTACTCGATTTGACGAGGCAGGAAAAGTGGCTGCCAGTGGAAACACATCCACAACCCACTCTTACAGTTATACCGACCAGCTTAACGGTAGTTTCCCGCCCAAATTATTCTACAGACTGAAGATGACTGATAAGGATGGCAGTTTTGAATATTCACCTGTCATAACGCTCAATATCAGCAGCAGGCAAACCTTTAGCCTCACTCCAAACCCAACCAGTTCGTGGGTGAAAATAAAGGGCGAGGATATGGTAAGGGTGCAAATTACTGACCTTGCAGGTAGAGTCTTACTTTCAAAAGCCATTAATCAAAGAGAGGAGACCCTGAATGTATCTACACTTCAAAACGGCACATACATCTTAAGGGTAACCAATAAAGCAGGCATTTCTCAAACAGAAAAACTCTTAATTAAGAAATAAGGAACCCGCCGATTTACAGGCAGTATTCAGAAACAGGTAATACCTTAATAGTGCAAGTAGGAAATAGTTGGGGCAGCCGTCCCAACTATTTTTTTACTGCTGACTACCACTGCTGAAAAACGCCGGTCATTCTACTTTCAAAACACCCCTTAGCCTGATATCTCTCGAAGAAGTGCCCAGCATAATATCAAAATTACCCGATTCCACTACCGGCACTAAATGCTTATCCGGCATACTCAACATCTTCGGTTTAATAAGAAATGACACTTTCTTCGATTCACCCGCCTTCAGGTGAACACGCTGAAAACCCTTTAACTGCATCACCGGCCGGGCAACTGATGCCAACTGTTGATGCACATACAACTGTACCACCTCATCCCCGTCTGCCTCACCGGAATTGGTGACTGTGCAATGTACCCACACTGCTTCATTATTACTAATCGTATCCTTCCCGAACTCAAGGTTCTTGTAAGAAAAAGTAGTATAACTCAGCCCGTAACCAAATGGGAAAAGCGGCAACCCGGTCAGATTATAATAATCGTCTCCCCTGCCTGTGGGGGCATGGTTATATACCAGGGGCAACTGCCCTTCGCTGACCGGAAAAGTAACAGGCAGCCGTCCGGCAGGATTGTAATCGCCAAACAGCACTTGTGCCACTGCATTACCCCCTTCCTCGCCGGGATACCATATATCGGCTACGGCATCCACTTTATCAAGCCAGTTATTCATGGTAATAGCGCTTCCTCCGACCAATAAAACCACAACCGGCTTCCCCGTTTCAGCCACAGCGTTGATAAGCGCTTCCTGATGCCCGGGTAGTGACAATATTCCCCTGTCCTGAAATTCACCTTCATGAATACCTGCAACAATTACTGCTACATCTGACTGCTCTGCGATGCTGACCGCATGTTGAATCTTCTGCTTCCAGTCGTTCGCGATATTTACATTCCACACGAGCTTAATCCTCGCATTGCCTACAGGCTCATAAAACTCTATCCTGATATCATATTGCTTATCCTTTTCGAAATAGTAATCGGCCACTGTTGTGTGATAGCTTTGTTTACCCCGGCGATCTGCAAGCAATTTGTTATCAATAAACAACCGGTATCCGTCGTTCCCTTCAATTCCTATTTTGAAGTTTCCCGTTCGGGGGCTTTTAATTTTTCCACTCCATCTTACCGAATAAAAATTCGTTCTGATCTTTTCATCAGGCAGCGATAGTGTCCAAAGAAAATCGACAACTTCATCTGTTCTTTCTACTGCAGGCTGACCACTGAAGGTAATGTTGTTGTAATAAGTGCCTGTCAGTCCATGTGTACCTTTCAGACTTGTCAGGTATTCGGTGGCCACTACTTCAAAATCCTTCTGTAATACGGTTGCCCCTTCCGCATAATCTACTTTTATATCTCTGCCGGCTCTTGCCCTGATGCCTTCCAAAATATTCACCACCCCATTTCCCGGCCCGCTATATCCACCCAGCCTTGCTACTATGGCATCTTCACCAATTACAGCAATTCTGCGAATATTTTTCTTCAGGGGCAACGTATTGTGTGCATTCTTTAATAACACCACCGACTCCAGCGCTGCCTGCAAAGCAGTTCGCTTGTGGGCTATGCTGTTATTCAGTCTGCCGGTGGAAGTGATATCTACATAAGGATGTTCAAAAAGTCCCAGCTCAAACTTAGCCCTGAGCACTCTGAACACTGCATCATTTATCCTTGCAGTTTCTATTCTGCCATCCAGGAAAGCGGGAATAAAAAGCTTGTAATGATTTATATCTGTTTGAAAGATCACATCCAGTCCGTTCCCGATAGCCTTAGCACCTGCATCACCATAATCTTTCGCGGTATGGTGCAGTACGACATCGCCACCCACAGCATTTGCATCAGAAATTACAAAGCCTTTAAATCCCCATTCGTTCTTTAATTTTTGCTGCAACAACCAGTAGTTAGACGAACTCGGAATTCCATTCAGCGAGTTATAAGCCGTCATCACCGACCGGGCGCCGGCTTCTTTGATTACCGCTTTGAATGGGGGAAAATAAATTTCGTCCAGCAACCTTTCACTATAATAAATCGGGTAGCTATCGCGCCCACCATCTCCCACATTTGCTATAAAATGTTTGGGAGTGGTAATGATATTTTTCTTTTCAAAGGCACTGATGAACGCTATCCCCATAGCCGACGTAAGTACGGGATCTTCGCCATAACTTTCTTCCACGCGGCCCCATCGCTGGTCTCCTGCTATATTCACTACCGGTGATAGAATCTGCCGGATACCCCGCGCTTTCACTTCATCCGCAATGTCAGAGGCTACTCTGTGCATTAAAGCTGTATCGAATGTCGCCGCCAGTCCAATAGCCTGTGGGAATGCAGTGCTTCCGGCACGCACCAACCCATGCAGCGCTTCATCAAACATAATGGCAGGGATTCCTAACCTTGTCTTCTCTACAAAGTATCGTTGCAGTGTATTGATCTTTCGGGCAAGCGCCAACGCATCATCCGTAGTGTTATAATTCAGCATTTGCCCACCACCACCCTGCGAGGATGCGCTCACCTGCAAACCGAATAATCCATGCTGCGCCAGCGTATCCTGCAACAGTGCGGTATCGCCCGGACACATAAACAATTGCCAGAACTTTTCCTCCGGTGTCATTCTCTTAACGAGATCCGCGGCTCTTTCATCAGGAGACAGGCCGGGGTTTTTATACGGCAGTACAGTCTGTGCCTGCAAATGGCTGCATGCCCACATAAATAATACAAAAAAGTACTTCTTCATTTTGAAACTTAAATTCTTTATGTTCAATTCTTCTGCCCTAAATCACCCGGGAAATTATTTTGACTGATTTCATAAAGGTCTGAATTAAAGAGTAAAGGTAAAATTACCGTTCACTACCCAATGAGTACAATTTCATGCATTAATATTCATTGAGGCTTCAGCGCTTTGTCGGCAAACGGGTCTTTGTTCACTAAATATTTCAGATTCATTATTCCGGTGTGCTCCGTCAATAGTATCAGGAGCATAATTGAACTCACAAGGCGAAAAATTCAAATTGAAAGAAGGGCTGTTATCTGAATTGCCCGGTAATAAACCCGGTTCAATACCCAAGCATATAAATCTTTCTGACGCTTAAAAAAAATGACAGCCTCTGCTCTTTTGAAACCCTTAATGTGAAAAAACCGAAGTCTTCATTACTTTCGCACCTCCAATTATAGCCTCATTGCACAAAGTGTCTGGAAATAAAATGATGGTACATCCATCCCGCTCCCGGAGCCTGTTAATAAGCCTATGTCTTTGCGCTTTGGCCGTATGTCTTCCGCCTACATGCATAATAGCTCAGGAAAGATCCGAGTCCGGTTTTCTGCGCAACAGCCACACCCTGGCCGAACGCTGGGAATTGGGCAGGGAGAATGACAAAGGCCTTTTTCTCATCACCCCATACAGGCCTGTTTACATAACCGCAGGAAGATGGTCAGACAGCCCTAACGAACAGCCTGCAAGCGAGAACCCTGCATACTCCTTACCCTTCAGGATACCCTATAATCACTTTGAAGCCAAATTTCAGTTCAGCTTCAAGACCAAAGTCGCACGCAGGCTATTTGAAGACAATGGAGACATCTGGTTGGCATTCACCCAGCAGGCCAACTGGCAGTTGTATAACGAAAGCCTCTCGCGCCCATTCAGAGAACTTAATTATGAGCCTGAGTTAATAATCAACTTTAAAACGAATTATAAGCTGTTCGGACTAAACGGGCGGATGTTGGGGGTGATATTTAATCACCAGTCAAATGGCAAATCGCTACCTCTATCCAGAAGCTGGAACCGGCTTATATTGCAAGTTGCCTTTGATGCGAGGAACTGGCAGGTTATATTGCGCCCGTGGGTACGCCTGGGAGATAAAGAAGATGAGAACCCCGCTATTATTGACTATTTTGGCAGAGGCGAGGCTATTGTGGTTTTCAATGCCGGCAAACACCAGCTTTCTTCAATTATGAGGCACTCTCTGAATTTCAACAACGGGGGAAAGGGAAGTGTGCAGCTAAGCTGGGCTTTTCCGGTTGTTAATAATTTAAGAGGACTGCTTCAGGTATCTAACGGATATGGCGAAACGCTTTTGGATTATAATCACCGGCAAACCACCATCGGACTGAGCGCTTCACTGACAGACTGGTAATTTGCTTTGGCAGGCATAACAAGAATTTCTGTACTCCTTTTTTTAAAACCTAAAATTCCCAAACATGAAATCTCTTATTCAAAGAATAATTTCACTGGCAATTCCCGTATTCATAGCGGCGTGCAACACAAACCCCACGGAAACAGCAACTCCTGGTACCGATGATAAGGACGACGGTGAAATGAAGGTAATGATACCCGCGCAGGCGTGCTATACGGGTATCATAGGCAAGGATACTATCTTCCTGAAAACAGAGAAGTTTCCCAACGTAGTTACAGGCATCCTGGAATATAAATTCTTTGAAAAAGACAACAGCAAGGGCGACCTTGACGGTGTAATGAGAGGGGACACGTTGATTGCCGAATACAGTTTTTCTTCAGAGGGGGTCCGGTCTATCAGGCAGGTTGCCTTCCTCCTGCAGGGAGATGTTGCTATAGAGGGTTATGGTGAATTGGAAGAAAAAGAAGGAAAAATGATTTTTAAGAATACCCATTCTCTTAAGTTTGACAAAGCTGTTCCACTTCGCAAAACAACCTGTTACTAAACATTCAGATTACCTACAATAAACAACCATGACGAAAATAATCTTACCGCTTTTCCTGTTGCTCTCCTTTTCGCTGACCAGCCTCAGCCAAAAGCTCAAACCGGGGTTTGACAAAGAGGAATATCGGGAAATGATGCTCATCTCTGCAAAGACTTCAGCCCTTGATTCCAATTACTACCACAGCCTTCCCTTCCCTGCTCATTTCACCCTTCAATACCGCTCTTCTTCAATAGGCCTGGATAACCTATGGGAATTATGGACTGACGATAAATCGGGCAAAGCAGTCATCAGTATCCGGGGTACCACCGAAAAAGCTGAAAGCTGGCTGGCAAATTTTTATGCAGCTATGGTGCCTGCAAAGGGAGAGTTAAGACTTAATAGCCACGAAGTATTTCCCTATCAGCTTGCATCAGAGCCAAAGGCCGCAGTACATGTCGGTTGGCTATTGAGTATGATCTATCTTTCAAAAGAGATTTTACCCAAAATAAACGAACAGTATCAACAAGGGAATAAAGACATCCTGATTATGGGCCACAGCCAGGGCGGAGCTATTTCTTATTTGCTGACATCGTATCTCTATAATCTGCAACGGCTCAATCAACTTCCCAAAGACATCCGGTTCAAAACTTATTGCAGTGCTGCCCCTAAACCGGGAAATTTGTATTATGCTTACGAATACGAAGCCATGACCGGGGGAGGGTGGGCGTTTAATGTGGTGAATGCTGCCGACTGGGTACCCGAAATGCCCATATCCATCCAGACACTGAACGACTTTAATAATGTAAATCCTTTTACTAACGCAAAACAGCTGATCAGAAAGCAAAAATTCCCCAAAAACCTCGTTCTGAAACACGTGTATAATCAACTGGACAAGCCCACCAGAAGAGCTCAGAGAAAATATGAAAAATACTTAGGCAAGATGGCCTCTAAGCTCATTAAGAAGTATCTGCCGGACTTTACTGCTCCAACCTATTACAACAGTAATTACTACGTAAGAACGGGAGCAACTATTGTACTACTCCCCGATGAGGAATATTATAAATTATATCCGGATGACCCGACAAAATTATTCCCACATCATTTTCACAAACAATATTTGTATCTATTAAACAGGCTGTCGTCATTTTAATTCGACAGCAACCATGTAAGACCATTTTTTATAGTGCAAATGGGAACTCTTGCAGTACATACCCCGGAGACTATTTTTAAAAGCAGATTATCTTATCATTTACAAAAGACAAAGTATTAGAACTGATAAAGATATATAGTGATTAAACCGGGGAGATAACATGCATTATACCAGGAGCTCGCTTTTATATCTATTAGTATCTTTGCACCATGAAAAAGAAAATAATACTTTATTCACTCTTCATAGTTGTTTTGGTGGGCGTTTATCTGTTAGCCCTTACCGATATCAAGGGTTATTTCAAAGTGGAACTTCCCAGACTGGGCTATGTACAGCCCTTCTCATTTATCGATCAGGATGGAGACTCCGTCACAAGCAAGGACGTGAACAATAAAGTGTATGTGGCTGAATACTTCTTCACCACCTGCACAGGTATCTGCCCCAAGATGAATGCAAACATGGCCCTGGTGTATAACAAATTTAAAGACAGTGCAGATTTTGCAATCATTTCCCACACCTCAATGCCGGAGACCGACTCTATCCCTCTCCTGAAAGCATACGAAGAAAAAATGATTGGGAATAATACGAATAACCCTGCCCGATGGTACTTTGTAACAGGAGACAAAGCCAATTTGTATAAGATGGCCAGAGAATCGTACCTGGTGGATGACCCGAACAACAATAGTGAAAACATCGACGACAGTTTCATTCACACACAATTCTTTTCTCTGGTGGACCAGCAAGGCAGAGTCCGCGGTATCTATGACGGCCTGAAGAAAGACGAGATCCAACTATTGGAAAAGGACATCGCCAAACTGCTTAAAAAGGAGTAACTGCCTTTAGTGCGATTTGATAAAACCGAAAATATCATCGGCCAGTTCGGGCATTAGCGGCATTGCCTGATCGGAATAAGTCTTTAACTCATCTGCACAATTATTACCTCCGTCTTTTAGTACATGGGTCATATTTCTGATGAGTTTCAGGTCCGCATTTTTATTACCTTTTGAAAGCGCAATCGCATTGGTACTATCTACCTGGCTGTCGCAGGTACCCTGTACAATCAGCACCGGGCATTTTAATTTCTCAATCTCTTTTACCGGATCATATTTCAACCAACTGATAAGATACGGTTGTATAGAGCTAATGAAAACCTCTTTTAAAGAATCGGGTACATCTGCCACCAACTTCCCTTTTTCTAACGAAGAAAGAATCCTCTCCGTTTCGCCTTCCAGAGATGGCAAACTCCTGTTCAACTGTTTTCTCAAAATTTCCCCCGCCGGAAATCCGGCACCTGCAATCGAGATAAATCCTTTTACAGGCGCATCCTGCGCAGCAACCATTCCCAGCAAAGATCCTTCGCTGTGGCCGGCCAGCCAGATATTGCTGTATCCCCTCTGATGAAACCAGTTCACAATATCCACCACGTCATTAATATATTCGTTTATTGTCAGGTCTTGCTGATTAAAGTTTCGCAATATACTTCTTGCCACCCCGCGCTTATCATACCTGAAGCTGGAGATACCTGCACTGTCAAGTTTCTTTCCAAGCATCAGGTAACTATTGCTAAATACACCCAGGCGGTTGTTGCCATCCCGGTCCGTTGGGCCTGATCCTGCTATGATAACTACAAGCGGCGCTTCCTTTTCGTGAAACCATCCGCTGCCTTTTATCTCTACACTATCGCGTACCTGAATAGAAATATCCTCCCCCTTGTCCGCAACATCTGTGTTACCACTAAGCTTCCTTGAAAAATTCAACGGCAACTTGTTACCCCCCTGCATCCAGACTCCGGAGATAGAATCTTTTCCTGAAAACTTCCCTGTATAATTACCCTTAATTGTTTCAATATCCGCAATCAGACTGTCTTGTGTAACTCTGATGGCTGAAAATGGCAACCCAAAGGCCCCCTGATCAGGACTATCCCAGGTACCTGTCAATACGCCGGCATCATTTTTCTGAAAGTGAAACTCTATTGCAAGTTGCACATTTCCTACATGCAAAATGCCCTTCCAGTCTCCGGCGGCATTTTGAGCTTTTACATTACAAAAGGCTAACGCAGCCAGTAAAATCAGAAGGGCATTCTTTATCATCTGGCAAAGATACTATCTTGCCATTTCCGGAAGTGGAATATCTCTCTTCAGCATATCATTCCGGTTGGCCATATCCCAGGCGGTCATAAAGGTGTACTGTACACGCTTCAACATCACATCAAAGTTTATCTTATCTACAGTGTCAGATGGTTTATGATAATCTTTGTGAATCCCGTCAAAATAAAATATGATAGGTACGCCATGCTTTGCAAAGTTGTAGTGGTCGCTTCTGTAATAGATTCTTTCAGGATCTTTAGGATCATTGTATTTATAATCCAGTTCCAGCTTTGTGTACTTATCGTTCACACTCTTACTGATAGGATCCAGATCACTGCTCAGTTTATCATTCCCAATTACATATACATAATTAGTGCTGTCACCGTATTTTCTGTTAGGATCAATCCTGCCAATCATATCTGTGTTGAGGTTCACGGTAGTTTTTTCCAAAGGAAATACCGGGTGCTGTGAATAATATTCACTTCCCCAAAGCCCTTTCTCCTCGCCACTCACTGCCAGGAAAACAATGGTCCTCCGCGGACGATGTCCATCTTTCACAGCTCTCATAAATGCTTCGGCCATATCAATCACACCGGTAGTGCCGCTTCCATCATCATCAGCACCATAATAAATCACTCCGTTGCGCATCCCCAAATGATCGTAGTGACCGGAAAGCACCACGTACTCATCTTTCAGATCAGTGCCTTCTATATATCCTACAATATTTGAGGCCAATACTGAAAAGCGCTTTTTAGCATAGGATATTTCTACATTCTTTCTTGCAGTTGCCTTAATAGCTGCCATTGATTTCTTAGCATCAAATGCATCTGTAATCTTCTTTGCTGTAGCAGCGCCAAATATATTTTCTAACTGTGCTTTTTTCAGATAGACTACTGCAGGCCTCTCTGTCTCATTCTCTCTTGGGAATGTCAGATTACTACTCCGTCCGAAATTGCGCAGAAAATTGGGGAACTCTTCCATTGAAGGATCTACAAAAAGTATGGCTGTAGCCCCGTGTTGCATGGCTGCGGCAGCCTTGCGGTTGGCTCCGAAAGACCAGTTTGAAGGCCTTGTAGTTCCTGAAATCAGTGAATTGTCTCCATCTTTAGGTTCACCATTCAACACCAACACTACTTTCCCCTTCACGTTTCTTCCTTTATAGTCAGAATATTTCTCGTCATCAATACCATAACCTGCAAAGACAACCTCGCTACTCTTTACAGTCTGTGCACGTGCACTTCCGGCCAATACCACATAATCTGTCTGGTTTACCAGGTTAGCGCCTGCAAGTGAGAAAGACTCAGAAATAACCGAATCTCTGTAAAGAGGATATTTTTGTTGATATCCGCCGAGTGATTGAGGCGCTTTCAGTCCTATCTGCTTAAATTTATTTTCAATGTAAATAGCAGCTCTTCTCTGGCCTTCGGTACCGGTCTCACGGCCTTGCATCTGTTCTGATGCTACTATGGTCAATACATCTTTCAAACTCTGTTCAGTTATGCTCTGTGCATATTTCCAGCCGATGTCGTTATTCTGTGCCTTTGAGGTAAGCGAAACCAAAACAAAACTTACGGCAATAAGAGAAAATCGTTTCATGAATTTATTTTTTATAAGGTGTTAAAAGTAAGGATAAAGTAAAATACACACTGACCGCTTATGGAATTTCCTAACTGCAGGAAATCATGTCGACTCTTCGTGAATGACGCCCTCCTTCAAATTCAGTATTCATAAATATCTCGACCATCTTCTCAGCTTCTTCAATCAGGACAAACCGTGCAGGCAGGCAAATCACATTGGCATTATTGTGCCTGCGTGCTAATTCAGCAAGTTCTTCTCCCCAACAAAGTGCTGCCCTGATACCCTGATGTTTATTGGCAGTCATTGCTACCCCATTGCCACTCCCGCAAATCAATATACCAAAAGATGCCTCACCCTTTTCCACAGCCTCCGCGACAGGATGGGCAAAGTTGGGGTAATCAGTTGACTCCGCTGAATAGGTGCCAAAGTCTTTATATGATACACCTTTCCCGTCCAGAAAAGACATAATGGTTTCCTTAAATTCAAACCCG
Organism: Chitinophagaceae bacterium; assembly: GCA_019455085.1. Taxonomy (GTDB): domain Bacteria; phylum Bacteroidota; class Bacteroidia; order Chitinophagales; family Chitinophagaceae; genus Ginsengibacter. The sequence continues at coordinate 1,109 of JACFNA010000088.1, read as the reverse complement.
GCGTGATCGCTTCCGATGGCTACGGGTAACTCTTGTGAAAATACTGACATAGAGGATTGATTTTATTGATAAAAAAGATAATGATATCTCTATCAGAATCACCTGAAGGCAACTCTGCAATGCAAATAAAGGTCAATTTTTTATTAGCTACTTTTGTTCTCCGTTTTTTTAAAGAGTCTTCACAATCATTTTTAAAATATCTATTCAAATGAAACACATTTTTAAGCCAGCCGCAATGCTCACTCTCTTGTTTTCAGGTGCCGTTTTATTTTCGTGTAATTCGGGCAGCAGTACAGAACAAACAACAGCTACCACAGCTACTGAACCCACAACGACTGCCAGCCCTGGTGCCATTGCTGAGATTACCCCCAGCTATGCAGACACACTGGTAGAGGGCAAGGCCGTCTTCACTACAACAGATGATGGAAAAGTAAACATGGAACTTAACCTCCACATTCCTTCCAGAGCTAACAAGGAAGTGGCTGTGCACCTTCATGAGCATGGAGACTGTGGCGAAATGGGCAATAATGCACATGGACACTGGAACCCCACTAACGATACACATGGAAAATGGGGCAGCGCCCACTTCCACCGTGGTGATATTGGAAATGTGACTCTCGATGCGGACGGGAATGGTAAATTCCAAATGCAGACAGACCTCTGGGCAATTGGTGGCGACGACTCCACAAAAAATATTTTGAACAGGGCTGTTATTGTACATGGCGGTGTGGACGATTACGTGACACAGCCTACAGGAAATGCCGGAAACAGGATTGGTTGTGCGGTGATTAAATAACTACCCCCTGCCAGAAGCTACACCCGGGAAAACATACTCTCATGGATTTAAAACCGGAGGTTGGCCCGGGTGTAGTATTTCCTGCAAACTACAACCCCTGCAAAAAAAGCAGGATTATTTATAATAATTACGGGATTTTTCTTCAGTATTATTTATTCTTTTTATATCTTTCAACGATAAGTTTAGCGTTTACCCTAACTTTATTTGAATTCGTGTTCTAAACTTTAATTAATTTATGAGAAAAGTTTACTTCCCTACCCTGATGGTCTTGTGTTTTGTCGCCTTGTCTTTCAGTTCATTCGGACAGGAAATT
>JACFNA010000087.1 GCA_019455085.1 Chitinophagaceae bacterium | reverse complement strand
CTTGTCCGATGAACGAACGAAAGACCTTATTCTTAGAAGCACTTTTTCGAAGCGCCTTCAAATACTCATTTTCGCTCAGCGCTTCAGAAAGGGCAAGTCCCTCTCTGCTGTGAATAGCAGGTGGAATGGTTTTGTCTATTAATTCGTCGAGCGAGGCAAAACCTGCCTTTTCCAACATCTGAGCGGTTTCCTGAGCAGCCGGCCCAATGTGTCTTCCGGCGAATTCGTTTTGTTTTTTGTCAAATAAGTTCATCTTATCAGGGTTGTTTTTAACGTTTTGGTGCTTTTTATGGCCATTTATTGAGATACATTCAGAGAAAATCGCTGCAAAGGTAAAGAAGATACCTAAGAGGTTATCTGCCAGGTTGATACCCTCCTCATTATTTACTCACGCAGTGTTGAAATCTTTTTTGCAAACTTTTGTTAATTGGCTTCAAAATAGTTGGCATCATTTTTTCGGGGAGGCCTAAATGGCTATCTTTCCTTTAATTCGAAAATTATACTTTTTAAATATTATGAAGAAGAAAGATGAAGTGGAGATAATACCTTCTGAAGAAATCATAATCGGGAATCCGGCAGCAGCAGTTACGCTGACTGAATTCGTAGATTACGAAAGTGAACAGACCGCTAAAGTACATCATATCGTAAAAGAGCTCATGTCTGAGTTTGGCGACAAAATCAATTTCAATATCCGCCACTTTCCACAGACTATGGTACATCAACGTGCGCACAAGGCTGCAGAAGCTGCAATAGGAGCAGCTCAGGAGGGGAAACTCTGGGAGATGCACGAATTGTTAATTGAAAACCGCAGGCATCTTGGTACTGTAACCCTGAAGCTTTATGCCCGTGAAGCAGGTGTAAAAGCCAAGTCATTTCTGGATGATATGATCAACGGAAAATACGGCTGGTTTGTCCAGGACGATCTCCGGTTTGGCCTTGAAATGGGCATTGCAGAAGCTCCGGCATTCCTGATAAATGGAGAACGCTTCGATAAGAAAATCACCTTTAAGAATCTTAGCGAAGCCATTAAAGCAGCGCTTCGGAAGAAGAAATTACGGAAAGCTGCGTAACCTGTCTCCAATCAATGATGAAACGCCGGGTGATATTTAAACACAGTTTCTCTTAGGTATTCTTTATCGAGGTGCGTGTATATTTCAGTTGTGGTGATACTTTCGTGGCCAAGCATCTGTTGTACTGCCCTCAAATCAGCTCCGCCTTCCACAAGGTGCGTGGCAAATGAATGCCTGAACGTATGGGGTGAGATTCTTTTTTTTATGGAAGCTCTTGAAGCAAGTTCCTTTATAATCAGAAAGATCATTACCCTTGATAATGATTTACCAAACTTGTTTAAGAATAATACATCCTCAAATCCTGGTGCAATTTTCTGCTTCGTTCGTATTTCATTCTGGTAAATACTGATATATTTCAGCGCCTCATTACCTATGGGTACTATGCGTTCTTTATCTCCTTTTCCGGTTACCCTGATAAACCCTTCTTCAGGGTAAATTTTTGAAATCAGCAGGCTGGTCACCTCGCTCACTCTGAGGCCGCAACTGTACATTGTTTCTATGATTGCCTTATTGCGTGTTCCCTTAGGAGTACTTACATCAATAGCGTTTAATATCCTCTCTATCTCAGCGATGGTGAGAAAATCGGGTAGTTTCCTCTGTAGTTTAGGAGACTCAAGAAGTGTGGCAGGGTCATCGGTAATAATCTCTTCCAGCATACAATAGGCAAAGAAGTTTCTTATTCCTGATATGATTCTTGATTGGGAAGCAGTAGTAAATCCTATTTCATGAATTTGTGACACAAAACCCAGCAGGTCTTTATATTTTATAGCAGAAGGAGGCACATTCTTTCCGGTCGATTCAAGCCATTGGCCGAGTAGCGTCACATCATGCAAATATGCCTCTACGGTATTGGCCGAAAGCGACTTCTCCAACAGCAGATGATTGCGAAAACCTTTTAAATATTCTTCCCACATTGAATCCTGGATGTATTTTCATAGTTTAAGTGTCTTTTAAACTACTATTTTTACAAAATCAAAAGTATCAATTATAGCCTAATCAATGAATAACAACTTATTAAAACGTCACGCAAAGGATTTCCAGAAAAACAGAAAAAGGCTTCGTGCCTTTATTACCCGCAATGAGGACAAGATGTCTGAAGAAGATGTGCCCCTGGTAGCAGAGGCAGAGAAGGCGGCATGGCAGAAGATTAATTGCCTTGACTGTGCAAATTGTTGTAAGACGATGAGTCCTACCTATACAAAGGCCGATATTGACCGTATTTCAACACATCTGGGGATGACCCCTGCTGAGTTTAAAAAGAAGTGGTTGTATTACGACAGGGAAAACAGAGACTGGATGAATAAATCGACTCCCTGTCAGTTCCTGGATCTTAAGACGAATATGTGTACTATTTATGCGGTAAGGCCCGATGACTGCGCCGGATTCCCTCACTTTATGAAACGCCCTTTCAAAGATTATTTCTATATCCATAAGCAGAACATAGAATACTGCCCGGCTACTATGGAAATGATAAAAAAACTTGAAGAACTAAAGAAAGAACAAAAAAAGACTTAGTTTTCTGCTGATAATGTAAACCAACTGCCGGATGCGTACCCGACTGATAATCCGAATACTTCTTTTCATGGGGCCATTGCTTTACGGCTGCAGAGGCTGTAATCCTCCTGAAAAATCAGTAATCGTACTGTCTCCTGAGGAGATGGATGCAGTTGTGTCTGACAATCTGAAGAATTTTACGGAGTACGCATTGGCTAATAATGGCAAACTGGATGACTCCACTACACTTTATCTCGATACCCTGACCAGCCAGTATTATCAATCCAATGGATACAAGAGTGTATGGAGTAGTAAAGAGCAGATGCATCCACTGGCTGACTCTCTTTTGTCTTTCGTAAAGCGTGTAAAAGACTATGGATTATTTCCTTCTGAGTATCATCTGTTACAAATACAGAATTTACACCAACGTTTAAGTACAGACTCTCTTGCGATTAAAGATGCTGTATTGTGGACACGGCTGGATGCCCTTTCGACTGATGCTTTTATAAGGTTGCTGAAAGATCTTAAAGAGAGCAGGATGACTCCGGATAGTATATCGCTTGCACGGCAAAAATCAGCGCGGGATTCATTTTTTTATAGCAGGATTAATGAATTGTTTCATAAGGGAAATCTTACCAGTGTGCTGGAAGAGGTACAGCCTGCATTATTGCCCTATCAGAATCTTCAAAAACTGGTTCCCTCTTTTGTAAAAGAGATGGATACTACTCATTATGATTTTATTTCCTTTCCCGATAAGGATTCGCTTGGCCTGATCAGAAACGTATATTCCAGACTGTTGAAAGCCGGATTCGCAGATTCCGCAAGCATCGTTCCTGATTCTGCAGCGTTTGCCACAGCTCTGAAAAGATACCAGGCAAAGATGGGGCTTGAAGCAGATGGAAAATTAGGGAAGATGACCATTGGCAGGTTGAACCAGACTGATGACAGGCGCTTTAGAATGATCGCGCTCTCACTGGACAAATACAGGCGCAGGGCAACTATGCCGCAAACTTATATATGGGCCAACATTCCTTCGTTCAGGCTGGATGTATGGGTGGATGATACTCTCAGGCTACAATCGAAAATAGTAGTGGGTAAGCCTACAACCCCTACGCCCACACTCGTTTCCGGAATCAACAACATGGTGACCTTTCCTATTTGGACCATCCCGGAGAGTATTATTAAGACAGAGATATTGCCACAGTTAAGGAAAGACCCGGGTTATCTGGCGAGGAAAGGCTATAATTTGTTCACTAATAAAGGAGATGAGGTGGACCCCTTTACGGTGGACTGGTCAAAGTACAAAAATGGTATCCCATGGAGAATTATTCAGGGTAGCGGAGATGATAATGCCCTGGGTATTTTTAAGTTTAACTTCAATAATCCATTTAGTGTATATCTACATGACACCAATCAGCGTTATTTATTCGGAAATGCCAACAGAGCATTGAGCCACGGATGTGTGAGGGTGCAGAAATGGAGAGAACTTGCGGATATTATTGCTACCCGTGACAGTGTGTTAAGTGCCAAATCCAGGCTGGCGTATAATATGGACAGTATTAAGGTTTGGCTGGGTGAGGGAGCGCGTAAGACTATATATATGAAGAATAAGTTCCCACTGTATATCGACTATTTCACCTGCGACGATAATAATGGCAAGTTGGGCTTTTATGACGATATTTACAATGAAGATGCACTGTTGATAGAGAAGTATTTTACAGCGAAATAGCCCCCCCTCAATTTTTGGGAATGCAAAGAGGGAATGGATGAGGGGTCTGACGCTCGAAATAATAATTTACTGGCATGATTTCAAAAATAATAAGCCACAGGCGGCTGATTTTTCTATTCTTTGCTATACTTCCGGTATTTGCAGCGGGCCAACAGGGCGGGGGAGCACAAATGGATACTTCCTTTGCAATAAAAGAGAGTCCTGTCCTGAAAAAAAGCCATAAGGGCATAGCAAGTTATTATCATGACAAGTTTGAGGGGCGGAAAATGAGCAACGGGCAGGTCTATAACAAGATGAAAATGACGGCGGCTTCTAACAAAATTGCACTTAACAAGTGGGTGCGGGTATTAAATCCTCTAAATGGAAATACTGTCATTGTAAAAATAACCGACAGGATGCATCCCAGGAACAAGCGGTTGATCGACCTGTCATTCATTGCAGCCCGCGAACTGGGTATGTTGTCGAGCGGTATTGTCAATGTGATAATAGAAGAAATAGCAGATATATCCACATTTGATACAGGTTCAAATAAATAAAAATTTCCTGCTGTAAAAAGAAGCGCTATTTTTGCGCCAAATATTATTTTAAGTAGTTATGAAAAAAATTTGCTTATTATCTTTAGTGGTTTTGTTTTCTCTGGGAGCACAGAGCCAGAAGAAAGACTTTACAAAAGGTAAGGCCTTAGGACTGAACTTTACGCTCACGGATTTTCATGCCGCTTCTGTTTTGCGTAATACCAGTGTAGTGGAGATGTTTAAGAAAGGAAACTTTTTTAATTCAAATAATTTGACTCCGGGCCTGGCTCTGAATTATTTACAGGGTTTAAACAACAATATTGATTTCTCGGGAACACTGGGAGCTAATTTTGTGGACTATCCTATTTCCGGGATGCCTCCTTTTCACAGTGATAATTTCTATCTTGAAGCTACCGGCTCCCTGAATTTCAAACTGCTTTCAGATCAATACTGGGTAACTCCCTTTGCCGATTTAGGTATTGGTGCCAGTAAATATCTTAAGCATTATGCCGCTTTCATTCCTACGGGTGTAGGCCTTCAGGTTAATTTTTCTGATGAAGCTTATATGCTGATCAATTCACAATATCGCATACCTGTAACCTCTATGGCAAGCTACCATTTCTATCATAGCATCGGAATTGCAGCATCCATAGGAAAAAAGAAGGTAAAAGAAGAAGTTGTATTGCCTCCTCCACCGCCACCTGTTGCAGATCGTGATAATGATGGTATTCCGGATAGTGAAGACCGTTGCCCCGATCAGGCCGGCCCTGCTTCTCTGAAAGGATGCCCTGACAGGGATGGTGATGGAATCGCAGATATTGATGATAAATGTCCAGACGTAAAAGGCCTGGCTAAGTATCAGGGGTGCCCCATTCCGGATAGCGATGGAGATGGCATCAATGACGAAGAAGATAAGTGTCCAAATGTACCGGGAGTAGCCCGTTATCAGGGATGCCCTGTTCCGGACTCTGACGGCGATGGAGTAAATGACGAAGTTGATAAATGTCCGAATGAAGTAGGCCCGGCTTCTAATAACGGTTGCCCGGTGATTGAAGAAGCAGTTATCCAAAAGGTGAATGAAGCAGCTAAGAATGTATTCTTTAATACCAGCAGCAGTAAGCTATTGGCAAAATCATACGTATCTCTGGATGAAGTAGTGAAAGTACTGAAAGAACATGCAGATTATAAGATTTCTGTGGATGGTTATACTGACAATACCGGTAAGGCAGACTTTAACCAGAAGCTTTCTGAAAATCGTGCAAAGTCTGTAAGAGACTATCTGGTTTCAAAAGGAATTGACGAAAGCAGAATTACTTTTGCAGGACACGGAATCAACAATCCTATTGCAGACAATAACACTGCAGCAGGCCGTGCACAGAACAGAAGGGTAGAGATGACCTTGTCTAACTAGAATAAATTTTCAAATGATAAAAGGGCTGCGATTTTTCGCGGCCTTTTTTGTTAGGTGTATTTTTGAAGATTGTCAGGAACTCCGGAAATCTGTGTTTTTCCGGTTGTGCGCTATCACAACAGCAAGAATTGTCTGAACTGCAACCGTACTGAGTGATACTAAGTTTTTCTGCGATCAATCACGCTATTAATTATTTACAACTGTTTTTTGTGAGGAGCAGATTTAGGATTGCAACAGGTGCTCTCTTAACAATTAGCATTTAGAAGGGGTTTCCACAGTTTTCAACATCCGGTGAATAACAACTTTATACTTTATTGTATTTCTGTAATTACTTTGAGGCAGATACGGTTTCCGCATTGTCGGAATTAAAAGGGAACCGGGTGTGAATCCCGGACTATCCCCGTAGCTGTAAGCTCCTTTAATGGTTGTTTATTCTTCACGCCACTGTTTTTATCAACGGGAAGGCATTAAACAACGGAGTAAGTCAGAAGACCTGCCGCAATCAATTTTTTAGTAATAATGCTTTCGGAGGAAAAGTATGGTACTGATGGTTCTGCCTGTGAATTGGCTTGATATCTCAGCCCCTTTTTTCTCCTTAACAAAAAGAGTAATTAACGATGTGGCCCGGTTAATTTATTCAGGATTAGAATTTAATCTGAAACCTAAGTCCAAAGGGCATTAACCAGGCTTTATCGTACAATAAAGAAGATTTATCTAAGGATATAGTCGCCGGGATGTGGTGAAATGTTGACTTAGAATGAGAATAGATCATAGAAGCAATGGAACACGCAATGAATATTTTATAACCTTATTTTTTCACTATTAAATTCATAAGACATGGGATTGTTTGATAAAAGAATAAACTATAAACCCTTTGAGTATCCGGAAGTACTGAGGTTTACAGAAGCCATAAACAGAACCTTCTGGGTGCACACTGAAGTGGATTTTACTGCCGACACACAGGATTTCCACTCACACCTGAATCATGCTGAACAGAATGCAGTAAAAAACAGTTTGCTTACAATTGCACAGATTGAGGTAGCTGTGAAATCGTTCTGGGGCAACTTATACAACCATTTCCCCAAACCGGAAATGAATGGAATGGGAAGCACATTCTCCGAATGTGAGTTCAGGCATTCAGAAGCCTATTCGCGGTTACTGGAGGTGCTGGGCTACAACGACGAATTTGAAAAATTAGTTGAAGTGCCGGTTGTGAGACACAGGATTGAATTTTTGTCGCAGGCATTGAAGAAGGTGAATTCGGATGATGAAAAAGAATACGTGATATCATTGATCCTGTTTACCATCCTGATAGAGAATGTTTCCCTGTTCAGTCAGTTCGCTGTGATCTTGTCCTTCACCCGTTTTAAAGGATTGATGAAGAATGTGAGCAACATTATCGCCTGGACATCGGTAGATGAGCAGGTACACGCAAATGCAGGTATTTACCTTATCAATAAATTAAAAGAGGAGTATCCTGATATCTTCGATGAGGCATTGATTCGCCAGTCGGTGAAGCTTGTAACTGACTTCGTAGAAATAGAGGAACTCATTATTGACTGGATTTTTTCAGAAGGAGATATCGCTACCATTAACAAGGTGGATTTGCTCAACTTTATAAAATTCAGGGTGGATGAAAGCCTGAGAAAAATAGATTTTCCTGAACAATTCTCTTTCAGTAATAACCAGTACGAACCAATGAAGTGGTTTGAAGAAGAGGTGTTTGCCAATAGCCTTGATGATTTCTTTGCCAAACGGCCTGTAGAATACACCAAGCATGACAAGAGTATTACAGCTAACGATTTATTCTAAAACCGATTTTTATAACTGATCAAATTATTCTTTGATGGAAATATTAACTCCACTTATTTCGAAAATACCACTTACCGAAAAGCTCTGGTGGAAAAATGATGAGAGTGAACAAATACTTAATCGTGGTTATTTATTAAAAGGAGAAACCGTGGATGGAGCTATAGAACGGATTTGCAATGCGGCTGCCCGGCGATTATATAAACCAGAACTGGCGGATGCATTTCGCGAGATGATAGAAAGAGGCTGGATGAGCCTGAGCTCGCCAATATGGGCGAATATGGGTACGGAACGGGGCCTTCCGATTTCCTGCTTTAATGTGGCAGTTCCTGATAATATAGAAGGAATTACACACAAACTGGGAGAAGTGATTATGCAGACCAAAATAGGTGGAGGCACTTCAGCCTATTTTGGGGCATTAAGAGGGCGTGGCAGTGCAGTCACAGATAATGGTAAGAGTAGCGGTGCAGTGAGTTTCATGCGGTTGTTTGATACCGCAATGGACACCATATCGCAAGGCGGTGTAAGGCGTGGGGCCTTTGCTGCTTACCTTGATATAGATCATCCCGATATTGAAGAGTTTCTGAAAATAAAAAGTATAGGACACCCTATCCAGAACCTGTTTTATGCTGTGTGCATCCCTGACTATTGGATGAAGGAAATGATAGATGGGGATAATGCCAAACGTGAAATTTGGGCACAGGTTCTGGAGAGCCGACAGCAGAAAGGATTGCCGTACATTTTCTTTACTGATAACGTTAACAGAGATCGGCCACAGGTATATAAAGATCTTAATTACCTTATTCATGCAAGTAATTTGTGCAGTGAAATAATGCTGCCCTCAAATTATGATGAATCATTTATTTGCTGCCTGTCTTCTATGAATCTTGAATTATATGATGAATGGAAAGATACAGATGCGGTGCGTCTCGCCATTTTCTTCCTGGATGCGGTATTGCAGGAGTTTATCAATAAGACCGAAGGAAATTATTATCTGGCGAGTGCCAATCGGTTTGCAAAAAGGCACCGCGCACTGGGCTTGGGAGTGCTGGGGTGGCATTCCTATCTGCAAAAAAATATGATTCCTTTTGAGGGGCTGCGAGCAAAGCAACTTACTACTAAGATATTCAGTGATGTAAGAGAGAAAGCAGACAAGGCCACAGCCGATCTTGCCCGAATTTATGGAGAGCCTGAGTTGTTGAAAGGATATGGCCGGCGCAATACTACTACATTAGCTATTGCACCTACGACTTCCTCTTCTGCCATTCTGGGTCAGACATCACCAGGTATTGAACCTTTCAGCAGTAACTATTACAAGGCAGGATTATCAAAAGGGAATTTTATGCGCCAGAATAAATACCTTAAGCAGTTACTGGAGTATAAAGGGATCGATCGGGAGGATATCTGGCGCAGTATTATGCTGAATCATGGTAGTGTGCAACATCTGGAGGAATTGACACAAGAAGAGAAAGATGTATTTAAGACTTTTAAAGAGATCAGCCAGCTTGAGATTATTCAACAGGCAGCGATTCGTCAAAAATATATTGACCAGGGGCAAAGCCTGAATTTGAATATTCCTCCTAACTTGCCGATTAAGGAGGTCAACCGCCTGATGATAGAAGCATGGAGGTTAGGCGTTAAGACACTATACTATCAGAGAAGCCAGAGTATTTCCAAAGAATTGGTAACGACTCTGGTTACCTGTAAAAGTTGTGAGGCATAGGCAACCTATAGATTAGCAATGAAAACAATTTTTACATCTGTGTCCTTTACCTTACTTGCACTTATATTTTGCAGTTGTAAGAGCAGTAGGTCAGCCGGCCAATCAAGGGGGATTGAGCATAGAATTCCAGTTCTATTAAAGGGAGATTTTATCGATGATTATGGAGTGCAATACAGAATAGATGATTCGGTATGGGTGCAATTTCCTCAGACCAGGTATCATATCCTGCTGGCAGATACAGTTGCTCAATATTTGATTGCAAGAAATGATAAAGGCAATCCCGGCGACCAGGGGTTGTACACCCGGATAGACTATATGTTGTTTGACAATATGAGGCCTTTTCTTTGGGGATTCTGTCTCACCGTATATAATGCAAACTCAATGGAAGAAGCAGTTAACAAAGCGGCCGCAGACAGGCAAAATCCTCGTGATGGGTGTAATGGATTTCCTTTTTCACGGATGAAGAAGCAATAGACAGTCATTATAATAGAAGCATTGACTTATGCTGAAACCCGGCACTGAGTATTTTGCCCTTTTGTTCTAAGAAAAACACTCATCCGGGTTTCTTCAGTTTCAGGAGGCATGAATGATTTTCATGTTTTTTCCGGGTGATATAAAAAAAATCAGGGCTGCCTCTCCAGGCAGCCCTGAAATTCAATAAAGTGCAAGCATCGTAAGCCGGCTTCTGTAATTGTGCTTGTGGCACAATGGCTATCATTTATCTTGCCAGCGCATTACTGCGATGGTCAAAGCTGCCTACCCATTCCGGTATTCGCGGTGCGAATGGCAGACGGGCAGCCTGCCTTGTGTAAAGAACACAAACCGAAACCTACGTGGCATTGCAGCACACAAGGTTTACCCGAAACTCCGGTTACCCGGAATCCCTGTAAGCTCTTACCTTACATTTTCACCCTTATCTCTACCTGTGTAGAGACGGTTATTTTCTGTGGCACTATCTTCCTGAATGTCTCAGGACCGGCTGTTAACCGGTGTGATGCCCTTTGCTGGCCGGACTTTCCTCATCTCAGGAAAATTGAGATGCGATAGCCTCTGCTTGCAGCAATTGATAAAATTACATAATTATTTTAAGGTGAGGAGCGATGCATTTACAATTAACACTGCGGGAGCATTCTTGAATGACCGGTGCTATTGATAAAGACTTTCTCCATTTTCATCGGTAGTCAACACCTCCGACATGTAATCAAAGAAAGGGCGCAAAGCTTTAAAGGTGCTAATTACTTCTGCCATGAAATTTTGGTTTGTGACTTCGGCATCGGTAAAATATCGCCTTGCGATAAATTGTTTCATCCGTATTAAATCAGCACCTTCTGTCAGACCAGTAAATCCTCTTGGGTTGGTTTCTAGAGCCTCGCCTTGTATTGCCCCGAAAAATCTTACAAACTTCTTTGCAGAGAATATTTTTTGCAATTCCCTGCTGTCGGAGGCTATTTCTTTTCGGATTCTGAGAAGGTCTTTACTTTCAGGCTTCCAGAACCCGCCACTGACCGCAGATTTCCCAGGTTCAATATTTAAATAATACCCACCTCTCAGCAGGGGCTTGGTTCGCCCCAGGTAAAGCCTGAAGTGTGTTTTGTATGGGGTTTTGTCCTTTGAAAACCTCAGGTCGCGATAGATTCTGTGCATGTGGAATTCCTGCAAACTATCTGATTTTTGCATTTCTCTATAGACCGATTCAAAGAAATCCTTTACTTCTTTTTGCACTGCATCATATCGGAATTTGTTTTCGCTAAACCATTTGCGATTGTTGTTATGGCCCAGGTCTTTAAGAAATTTCAGATGTACAGGTGTGATTACCTTCATTTTTCGTCTTTTGTAAATCATGCATACGCGAGGAAACAAAGGTCTGCTAAAACTTTGATGGGCGCTTGTTATTTTGGGTAATTAATATTTTGAGGTACCTGTAAGTGAAAATTCTCTTTTAACCCGGAGGGCTAAAACTAAAATAGCCCCTGCCTGGCCAGAGGTTACGAAAGAATTGTTATTACGAGCCTGAAATGGTTGCACATTTTAAAACAAATATTTTTTTATTGTTGTCCGATGTGGCTGGGTTAAATCTCATTGGGACTAGCTTTTAAAATTATTACCCTGCCCTTCAGGGCAGGACTATGGACGTCTCGCTCTGCAGGGTCTTTAGACGAATTTCACTAAGGATAATGTGGCTAAAGCCAACGATAATAATAGTCAGTTAAAGTGCTTTAAACACGAAACTACTTCAGGCAAAAAGAGTAGTTGCGGCGGGGAGAGACAATACGCAATTTGAAAATTCTGACCTGGGGAAAAGCAAAACGCAACAAACCTCTTAAAATATTTTACCGTTGGCTTTAGCCAACAGAAAAGAAAGACCGCCTCCTGAGACTTTAGTCTCATAAATAATGTGGCTGAAGCCGTAGCCTGTCACCTTTCATTCCGTTGGCTGAAGCCAACGATAATATTATAGTAAGTAGATTCACTTTAAATATAAAATTACTTCA
>JACFNA010000379.1 GCA_019455085.1 Chitinophagaceae bacterium | reverse complement strand
ATGTAAGCTATTGAATTGTGTAGAGATAGGTGTATATAGAGAGAAGGCATTGCCATACGTGGGTGGAAAATGATATGATCCCTTTTTTTCGGAGAAAGGGCGGGTACTCATGCCACAGTTAGTATTACCCCTATTTTCCCCTGACTGCAAACTGATAAATAATCAGGTAGGTTTTGAGAAAATAGGTAGCAAGATATATTATTTTCACGGAAGACTTCCTGTGTTTAGTCATGAGGAAGACGACCTGGAATCATTTCGGTTCATCACCAGTCAATTAGTAGTCGGCGGTAATGTCAAGCAACAACAAATAGTGAAGGCCTTCGGTGTTTCGGCAATAAGTGTTAAGCGTAGTGTAAAGCGGCTAAGAGAACATGGGCCTAAGGGATTTTTCCGTCAGTCAGCGCGAACAAGGTCAGCCCATGTGCTTACGCCAGAGGTAAAAGCGAAGGTGCAAAAGTGCCTGGAAAGAGGGCAGAGTGTTTCAGAAACAGGTAAGAAGTTCAATATCAAATCAAGTACGATTCACAAGGCAATCCAAAGCGGTCAGTTAGAGAAAAAAAAACGGCAGAAAGCGCTCCGGAGCAAAGAAACAAAAGTGAGCGTGCCGTAACCGATAGTCGTGCTGGTATGGGTCTTGGATGTACACGGGAACAAGAACGTGTAGAAGCCGCATTAGGTGGGCTTAATGAGGCAGTTCCGGCATTTGTTCCCGATCAGGACGTCAAATCGGCAGGGGTATTGTTTGCACTGCCGGCATTATTATTAAATGGTTTGCTAAAGTATGCAAACAACTATCTCTCATTTCCCAAAGGGTACTATGGATTACAATCGTTTCTGCTGCTACTGTCGTTTGCAGCCCTCTTAAGGATCAAATCACTGGAGGCAATTCGCTATTGTGAAGCTGGGGAATTGGGCAAGGCAATCGGGTTAGACCGTATACCTGAAATACGAACACTGCGCAAAAAAGTGAAATATATAACAAACCATGGCGAACCTGAGCAGTGGAGCAAAGAGTTATCAAAATACTGGATGGAAGAGGATCCGGAATTGGCCGGGATCCTTTACGTGGACGGCCATGTACGGGTATATAGCGGAAGCAAGACACCGTTACCGAAGCGGTATGTATCGAGGCAAAAGCTATGTTTAAGGGGTTTAACCGACTATTGGGTAAATGATGCAGTAGGTAAGCCATTTTTCGTGGTAAGCAAAGCGGTAAATCCCGGCTTGCTTTCGGTAATGAGAGAACAGATCATACCCCGGTTGCTCCGAGACATACCAAAGCAGCCTACCGGGGAAGAATTAAAAGCCAATCGTCATCTCTATCGCTTTGGTGTAGTATTTGACCGTGAGGGTTACAGTCCTGAGTTTTTCAAAGAAATGTGGGAGAAACGCATAGCGTGTTATACCTACAAAAAG
>JACFNA010000378.1 GCA_019455085.1 Chitinophagaceae bacterium | reverse complement strand
CGGGTAAAAATGTTGAATTAAAAAAGGTTTTTACCGCTATCAAAAAGCAAACGGGGTATGTTGTATTCTACAACCATTCCGACCTCAGCGGAACAAATCCTGTTACCCTTTCTGTGTACGATGTGCCCCTCCGGGATTTCCTGGATATTATGTTAAAAGACCAACCGCTGGACTACAAGATCGAAGATAAAACGATCATGTTGTACAAAAAGGCGGTGATCAAAAACCCGGCATCTGTTAATCAATCCGTACAGGATACTACCCTAAGCTTAAACGGCCGCGTGACGAGCGAACAGGGAGAGGCATTGGAAGGCGTTACAGTCACCTCCCGTCCATCGGGCAAAACTGCTGTTACCAATGCACAGGGTTTCTACACGCTTGTGACAGGGGCCAAAGACAGGTCGCTGCAGTTTAGTTTTGTAGGATATGCCACTGCTGAAGCTTCGATTGGTTCCGGAAGAGTTATCAATATAGTGCTTCAAAAGCAAGTGAGCAGGATGGAGGAAGTAGTTGTAGTGGGATATGGGAAGCAAAAAAGAAGGGATCTTACAGGAGCAGTTGCCAGCATTAGATCAGATGAAATTACAAAAACCAAGGTACCTTCCTTCCAGGAAGCCATTCAGGGAAAACTGCCCGGTGTATTTATTTCCTCCAGTTCGGGAGAGCCGGGAGCAGCAATGAATATTTCCATACGGGGTTCTAACTCCATTTATGCAGGTTCTAATCCTTTATATGTCATTGACGGTGTACCCTACGATGCCAATAGCAACGAAATGGTTACTGCCAATATTGGAAATAAAACGGTTTCTAACCCCCTTTCCAATTTGAATCCCAATGATATAGAAACCATAGATGTACTCAAAGATGCTTCTGCTACTGCCATTTATGGCTCCCGGGGTGCCAATGGTGTAATTATTATCACCACAAAAACGGGTAAGTTGGGGCAACCCAGAATAACTTATGATGGTTATGTAAGCGTGGCCCATGCAACAAAAAAGCTTAATGTGCTTAATTCCGAAGAGTACCTGGAATACATGAAGATCGTACAACCCAACTCGGCTTTGTTTTACTATGATACTAACAAAGACGGATTGTTTAATGATCTTGATCAACCAAGAGATCTTGACTCGCTCGTAAGGCACGATTTTCAGGATGAGGTGCTCCGCACTGCATTCTCTCATAATCATAATATTTCACTCAGTGGCAACAGTAATGGCACCAACTACTCTGCCGCACTGGGTTATTTGAGTCAGGATGCCATTGTAAAAGGTAACGACAACAACCGGTTTACATTCAGGTTAAACCTCAACCGGGATTTTGGCAAACGACTAAAAGTTGGCTTGAACGCCAATACCTCAAATAATGTTTTCAACGGACCAAGTCATAGTGGCGGAGGGGCTGGATTGTTTAACGGCGTA
>JACFNA010000086.1 GCA_019455085.1 Chitinophagaceae bacterium | reverse complement strand
AGGAACTCAAAAAAATAGGTCAAAAGCTCCTGCGTATTTTCAATCTTTTTATCCAGAATTTTGGTAGCCTCAGTCGCCTTACCCTCCATTGTCTCCACGCTATAGAGGGTTTGCATTACCTTCTCTCTGATATTTCTTCTGCTTAGCATCTTCAAAAGAACTTTTTGGGCTGCGAAGATATCGCAAATAGCGGTCTTTTTAAAAAATTTAGCAAAGGATTGATTTTCTTTTTAACGTTAAAAAGGCGCTTCAGGTAAGGATAATATTAAAGCCCTGCTCCAAAAGAAAACTGCTCCGTTTCGGGAGCAGTTTTCAAAAGAGAATTAATATTTTGACAAATGTCCAAAGGCATTAATCGTTCTTGGCCGGATTCTTTTCTCTCTGCTTAATCATAGCTTCAAATCCTTCTTTGTTTGACAAGGCAGTGGCATCATCCGGTACCAGTTCCAATATTCTGTTAGTGTACAAATAAGCACTGTCTATATCATTCTTGATCCTGTAGTAATAGGCTACCATGTAACGAAAAGCAGGCACAATCATTGCCTTTGAGCCATCTCTGTCCTGCATAGTGTCTGATATCGCAATTACCTGATCCCAATAAGGCTTCGCCGCTACCTGAGTGGTGTCCAAACCTTCATTTGTTCTTGCTCCCAGGAACCAGCCAAGCAAATCAGTAGGATATTTTTCCTGATAAATATGAAGAATTGAGTCTGCTCTTTTGTATTCATTGCCAAGATAGGATGAGTATCCTGCAAAATACAGGTTTGTTTTAGTCAGGCTGTTATCATCAATATAGAGCAGTTTTGTAAACCATTTGCCTGCCTGGGCATAGTCTTTCTGCTGATAAAGTGATTGCGCAACCTCTGTAATAGTATTAATCTTGTTTGATTTCACCGTATCCAGGTCCACAGCTTTATTTATATATTCATCAGCCTTAGCCTCCATACCTGGGAATTCCATTAAGATTCTACCGTAGGTAGCATAGTCGTTTGGCCCAATCAGGTCAGGATTCACCTTGTTAAAGAATTCTTCAAAAAGTTCTTTTGCTTTATCCTTCTCCTTCAGTTTGTCGTAGGCGTACGCTTTAAGACCATAAAGGTTTGGATAAGGCTTTTCGGCTCCGGAGTTGGCTATACATGCATCTGCTTTTTCAATAGCTTCCTTATACATCTTTGATACATAAAACAGACTGGCTTCCACATAGCAGAGTTTTGAATTAGCATCTGCGTTCTTCACATATAGGTCAAGATACTCTCTCGCTTTATTCACATCTCTCTTGTAGTAATACATATAAAGCCAATAGTACACAGGAGAATAATTGGGATCCTCGTTAATAGCATCCTGATAATATCTCAGATAAAGATTCTCCTGAGAGATACCCTGGGTTTCATAAATTCTGCCCATCATAAAGGAAGCACGTGCAGCCTTAGGGTCAAAGGTTAATGCTGTCTGGTAGTTTGTTACTGCATTTCCTCCGTCGATTAATTTACGATAAGCATCACCCAAAATCATGTAGATATCCGGATTCTGATTATCAAGTGTGGCAGCCTGATTCAGTTTCTCAATCGCATACCTGACATCTCCGGCTCTGGTATCCACATTTGCACGCCCTACTGCAATAAGAATAGGTGCAAGATGCTTTTTCTTGGTCATATTGATGGCAGCTTCAAACCGATTTCTTGCATCAGCAGTTTTCCCTTCCATTAATTCTACCTCGCCCATACCTACGAGCAGCAGGGCATTATTCGGACTAGCCTCCAATGCACTGCGATATAATTGCTTAACGGCAGCGGTATCACCATTTTCCACATTCTGGATCATCGTCTGTCCTAACCAATATACGGCTTCCGCATTCTTGGGATCCTTATCTACCAAAGGCTTAATCAGATTTGCAGCTGATTGAAACCTTTCGTAATTCAGCATCTTTCTGCCCTCATCAAGCTGGGCAAAAAGGCTGCCTGCCGTAAAAACTAGAACTGTAAAAACTCCGATTTTTTTCATTGTCTTAATTTAAATTTTGGATGTATTTAAGGTTTATTGGTTTAATACTCAGCTTTTCTAATACTCAGATTCATTTTTCCAGGTACAAGATAAGCTCTGTTTATAATCAATTGTCCACGCTCTGATTCTAAAAAATTACCAAATGCACTCCCCAATCCGGAATAGCCTTCTCTGAGAATGAAATACAAACCCCTCACAAATGGGTATCTGCCCAATGCAATATTGGCCTGATAGGGCTTTACAAAAGCCTCCTCAGGACATGTGCAATCAAGAGACACAATGCTCACTCTCTTCAAAAAACTCTGTTGGGTAGTGTCTTCAGGATTTCCAATCCAACTTACTCCAACCATTCCAATTAGCTTATCATCTTCTTCTACTCGCTTCAGCACCTCCTCGCTTCCCTGCACCGCAAATACCCGCGAAGTGTCTATGCTCTTATCTCTGAGCAGAGAATCCTGAATGTATCTGAATACGCTGGATCCTTTGGCTCCATCAAATATTATCTTCTTATTACTACTCGACTCTCCATCAATAATGGATTTGAGATCGGCCCTGTACATAATAGAATCCGGCGACCCTTTCTTTACAATTACAGCTATTGCATCGTACGCAATCCTGCTGATGACCGGATAAGAACTTGTTTTTTCTTTAAAATACTTTTCCTCCTCCTTGGTGAGTGCCCTTGTTACCACAATCATTCGGGTACTGTCTTTCTTCAGATCTTCAAGACATTCTCCTTCAGGTTTGTATTCAGCGATAATTTTTGTCTTGGGGTGCAATGCCTCATAAACTCTTATCTCTGAATCTATCAGTGGCCTGAACGATTCATCTACACTGATTCGGATAGTACCTGAGTCGGCCGTGTCCAGGTCGGTCCTTGCCCTGCTCCTTTCTGTGCAACTCGCAAGGCTGACGATCAGCCCCACTGCAACTAAAAAAGTTAAACCCCTGAATATATTTTTTTCAGTCATTCTTCTTAAAATAGTCCTTTTTATACCCTCTGTATATCCTCCACACGCCATATATCATTGCAAGTCCGGCAAAAATCTTTGCTGCCCAACTCATGGCAAACTCATTCTGAAAATTGAATTGCCTCGCAAACATGATAACTGTCCCAATTCCCACATACAATAAACCCATTCCAAAATCACTGATACTCCTCATCAGTATATATCTTCTGGTCTTGGGATCCGGTGTATTTTCAAACTCCTCTAAACTCATTTTGTTACCAATTGAAGGGATGGCAAGATAAAATAAATAACTTAATTAGTCTCTCAACTTTTCAGGGAATTTATATAAGCGGTCATCCCTTATCTTCTGCTAAATCCTTCATTCTCATAAAGTAGATGTGGAAATTAGTGGACATGGTTCGAAAAAATTGTTAATATTCTCTAAAGAAGGTTGCTACATGACGTGTATTATTCTTTCCCAATCACCTTGCAAATAACTGATAATAAAAGGTTACCGTACACACATGCTGTATAAAAATTCCGGTACTTTTGTCAATTATAAAAACTACATGACATTAAAATGAAACCATCTCTTCCGCAAGGTACACGTGACTTTGAATCTGAAGTGCTGCGAAAAAGATTGCACATTACCAATACTATTAAAGAAACCTTTGAGCTATTTGGCTTTCAGCCACTGGAGACTCCTGCAATGGAGAATCTGGACACACTGATGGGAAAATATGGCCAGGAAGGGGATAAATTAATTTTTAAGATTCTGAACAATGGGTTGGATAACCCTTCAAAACTTGAGGAAACGAAGAATGCATTTGCCAACGTGCTGAATGGAAAGAACGACAGGAACCTGACTTCCAGAGCACTTCGTTATGACCTTACCATTCCCTTTGCCAGATTTGTAGCCACCCACTACCACCAACTGGTGATGCCTTTTAAACGATATCAGGTACAGCCCGTCTGGCGCGCTGACCGTCCACAAAAGGGCAGATACAGGGAGTTCCTGCAGTGCGATGCGGATGTTGCAGGTACCAAATCACTGATTGCTGATGCAGAGTTCGGATTATTATATAAAAAAGTATTTGAGAAATTACAGATTCCTGTCAGAATCAGGCTCAACAACCGGAAGGTGCTATTTGGTATTGCGGAAGTGGCTGCACATCCGGAACTACTTTCAGAAATAGTAATCGCGATAGACAAACTTGACAAAATTGGTAAGGAGGAGGTGATGGCATCCTTGCGCAAGACTACCCTTTCAGAAAAAGGTCTGCAGATTATTAGTGAGCTACTCTCGATAAGTGGTACCGCAAAACAAAGGATTGACTCCCTGAAAGCACTCCTCAAAAATTCATCTACCGGGATGCAGGGCGTCAGTGAATTGGAGGAAGTATTTACTTTACTGGAATTTGACAACGTATTTGAGTTGGATACTACCCTGGCCAGAGGATTGGATTACTATACAGGGACAATTTTTGAAGTCATTGCGCCTGACGTAAAGATGGGTAGCATCGGTGGCGGAGGCAGATACGACAACCTTACCGGTTTGTTTGGAGTAAGCGATGTGCCTGGTGTGGGAATCAGTTTTGGAATCGATAGGATTTATGATGTGATGCAGGAACTTTCGCTCTTTCCGGAGTCACTCACAGAAGGCACCAGCGTATTATTCTTCAATCTGGGGTCTCAGGAGAGTTTGTATGCTTTCAATCTTATGAATGAATGTAGAAACCAGGGCATATCCTGTGAACTTTTTTATGAATCTGCAAAAATGGATAAACAATTCAAATATGCTGAAAAGAAAAAAATACCTTTGGTTGTAATAATCGGATCAAGAGAAATGAGTGATAAAAAATGTAAGATAAAAAATCTGAATACAGGAGTGGAAGATACCGTCGAGGCTTCTGAATTAACCACATGCCTGATTAAAAAACTATAAAATTAAAACTCAATCTTCAACCATCATAACCCAACCCACCCGACATGAAAAAAATAATCAATGCTTTCGCCCTATTGACTTTTGCAGTTATAGCGCTCACTTCCTGCCAGTCTGGAAGCGATATTGGAAAATTAGTCCCTAACGACGCCGTAATGGTGAGTTATTTCGATAGTAAGAGTATGCTATCCAAAGTATCACTCGAAGAAATAAAGACTACTCAAATATACCGGAACATCCTCAGCGACTCTTCGTTACCACAATGGAGCCGTGCACTCCTGGAAAATCCGGATAAATCAGGAATTGCCTTAGATGAAGGGTTTTTATTTTTTGCCACTTCCGCAACTGACGGCACCCTGGGTTTTGCCTTTAGTGGAAAAATCAAAAGTGAAGGCGACTTTCAGAAGTTTAACGAAGGTCTGGATCCATCGTCCAGGACTGAAGAGCAAAATGGGGTGAAGCTTTTTACTGTGCGCAATAAGGGTATAGCCGGTTGGAAAAAAGACAGGTTTGTTTTTGCAGCTACAATGAAGAATCCTATTGGAGAAATGGATTTTGATTCTGACTCTACTCAGTTAGACTCACTGGAAAGTAAGCTGACCGAAACCAATATCAGCCAGACAAAAGCTTTTGTTGAAAAGGTTCTGAATCTGAAATCAGACCAGTCGCTTGCAAAAGAAAAGAGTCTTAACGATTTGTTGAGGGAGAAAGGCGATGTGAAAGTATGGATGAATAATGAAAAATCATTTGGCTTATCATCCGGAGTAGCCGCATTAAGCATGCTTAAAATGGATGATCTTATAAAGGATTCCCGTACTACCTATGCTGTTAGTTTTGAAGATGGGGAAATCCTGTTTAATGGAAAAGCCTATTTTGGAAAGGAATTAGGAAACCTCGTAAGCAAATACAATGGAGACCCCTTAAAAACAAAAGACTTTACAAGAATACCGTCCAACGATGTAGTATCCGTGTTGGCATTTAATTTCAACCCGGAAATTATTAAGGCGTTTTTGCAAAAGCTGGGAATGGATGGTCTGGCAAATATGTTTCTTTCTGAAACCGGCGTTACGCTGGATGATATTACAAAAGCCTTTGATGGCCATTTTTTGATTTCTGTTAGTGACCTTAAGGAGCCGCCTGCCACAGAGGATAGTCTCAGGGCTTTTAAAGACTATAACAATCTCCCCCTGAACTTTATGTTCAGCATGGGGATAAAGGATCAGCAAAGCTTTGACAAACTTCAGAAGGTATTAAACTCATTATTGCTGGGCTCTCAGGAAGACAAAATAAATCCAGCATTCAAAAACAACTATTTTGTGATAGGAAATAATAAAGCGTTTGTCGATAATTATCTGGATAACAAGGAGCCCGGTAAGGCAGATTGGTATAAGGACCTGGACGGCCATACTTCGGCAATACATGTAGATCTAAAAAGAATTTTAACCTGGTTTGCAGCAACAGAAGGAGGGAAAAGCGAATATCTTGAAAAAAGTAAATCTTTTTGGGGTGTGCTGGAAGTAAACGGCACTGAAGTAAAGTCTTCATCGGCAGGAGGAACAGGAAAACTTACTTTACAGGATAGCAAAACCAACAGCCTGAAACAAATTGTCCACTACATGGACGACATGTATCAGATAAATCAAAAAGAAGAAAAGGAAAGGTCAAAAGAACTGGACAGTTTGTTGGCCCATCCTCCAATGGATACAATAGGGGTAGAGAATAAAGTAAAAGATTCAGAAATATAGTCATCCATCATCCCCGCAGAATATAATGGAGTTGACTATTAATAATGTGCATCCTCAATATATTGCCGACACAGGTCATTCTGAGATTTGGGGCAGGACGCTCTCCATGATGTCACCCCATCATCTTCATGTGATAGCGCCCTCCGGAAGCGGGAAGACCTCTTTCATTCACTTTGTTTATGGAGTCAGAACAGACTATTCAGGAACTATCTTAATTGATGGCAAGGATATCAGTAAAATGGGGTTTGAAGAGAAAGCCCTGTTACGGCAAAAAAGAATAAGTATCATCTTTCAGGACTTGAAATTATTTCCCGGCCAGACTGCTCTGGAAAATATTGAGATCAAGAGAAAACTCTCACCCTTTCATGATAGAGACACGATAACGCGGATGGCCACACAGTTGGGAATTGCAGATAAGCTTTCTCAAAAAACAGTTACATGTAGCTATGGTGAGCAGCAGAGGATCGCTATCATCCGCGCACTCATGCAGCCGTTCGAGTTGTTGTTACTTGACGAGCCTTTCAGTCATCTTGATGAAGACAACCGAATGAAGGCTATGGAACTAATATATGAGGAATGTGAAAAAAGAAAAGCGATGATGCTGTTGGCCGATTTGAAAAAACTTTCATTCCTCGAAAGTGAAAAATCATTAAGGCTCTGAATGGCACTTAAATATAATGATATCAAACCATTGCTTCGTTCAGAAAGACACTCCTCAAAATGGGTAGGTATCATTGGACTCACTATCGGGTTGGTTTTATTACTGCTTGCAGTACAGATGTTTACAAATATACAATCACTGTTAAGAGAGGAAGCCCCCAAACAGTCAAGAGGGTTTGATTATCTTTCGGTTTCCAAATCCATTACCAATGATAATATGGGTAAAGACAACAGTTTTACCCCGAACGACCTGGCACTGCTAAACCAGGAACATAAAATCACTCAGGTAGCCCCTGTGTACTCAAATCAATTCAGAGCTATGGCTACTGCAGGAGATGTGCTTCCATTCAGTACAGATTTATTTTTGGAAAGCGTCAACAGCGCATTTCTCGATACGCTTCCCACAAATTTCGACTGGCATCCCGGACAATCAGAAGTGCCGATTATCTTCTCCTCCGACTTCCTGGAAATGTACAACGTCTTTGCCCCCTCTCAGGGATTACCTCAGGTATCAGCAAAGACCATTTCTTCCATAAATATTTTTCTTCAGTGTTCGGGAGTCAGGGGAACACAAAACTTCAAAGCCAGCATAGTAGGACTGAGCGACAGGATTAATTCAATACTTGTGCCCGAAAACTTTCTGAAATGGGGAAATACACAATTGGCAGGTGATACCTCAGCAAGAATATCACGTATAATCATTAAAGTGAAGGATGCCAATGATCCGAAATTATTGCACTTCCTGGATGAAAATAATTATCATATTAATAAGGACAAAGTAAGGTTTGGCCGAATTAAAGGTGTGCTGCAAAGTACTGTGGGTGCCCTGGGAGTTTTTGGACTACTGGTAGTATTGCTTGCACTTATTCTCTTTGCATTTTATCTGCAGCTCACAATTTCTAATAGCAGAGATAATATTCACCTTTTACTCCTGATTGGTTATTCTCCGGGATGGCTGGCTAAGAGTTTTACTTTCAGTTATTTTCCATTATACGTCACCATTACCTTTATCTCCCTCATCATTGTATCTGTGATACAATTTATGCTGAGCACAATGGAGTTTACACACACCGCATTAAGTCCTTTTCTGAGTGCACCTGCATGGATTACTGTGGGCGTTTTGATTATTCTGATTCTTTATCTGAATACCAGAATGGTCCGAAAGGAAATACTGAAACTAACATAGTGCCACGGCCCGTACGAAACAAATATCTACTCACAGTTTTCAAATATCATCGCTGCTCCCTGGCCTACTCCTACACACATTGTAGCCAGTCCATATTTTATCCCCGCTCTGCGCATTTCATATAGAAGTGTGGTGGCAATCCTGGCGCCGCTACAACCTAATGGATGTCCTAAGGCAATGGCGCCCCCATTTACGTTAACTCTTTGGGTGTCGAGGCCCAGTTCGCGGATACAAGCGATAGACTGAGAAGCAAAGGCTTCATTGAGTTCTATCAGTCCTATATCCTGTATTTTCAGTCCGGCCCTTCCCAATGCTTTTTCCGTGGCAGGTACCGGCCCCATTCCCATCACCGCAGGATCCACCCCTGCCACAGCCATGCTCTTCACCATGGCCATAGGCTTTAATCCGTATTTCTTCACCGCAGCTTCATCAGCCAGCAGCAGCATGGCAGCTCCATCATTGATGCCACTTGAGTTACCTGCAGTCACAGTACCCTCTCTGGCAAAAGCCGGTTTAAGCTGACTCAGTTTTTCCAAAGACGTCTTTCTGGGATGCTCATCCACTGCAAATATTGTTTTCTGTTCCTTCGCCGGCGTAAGGGTAACAGGAATAATCTCCTCTTTCCATTTGTCCTGTGCTAACGCATGGAAATACTTCTCCTGGCTTTCCAGTGCAAAGGCATCCTGTGCTTCTCTGCTCACCTGCCATCTGATGGCTACATTCTCTGCAGTCTCTCCCATTGAAAACGGATGATGCATCTCTGCAAGCCTCTTATTCTGAAAACGCCAACCAATAGTTGTATCAAACACTTCAGGCTTTCTACTAAAAGCCATATCAGGTTTATTCATCACATAAGGAGCTCTGGACATACTCTCCACCCCTCCTGCAAGATAAAATTCTCCATCTCCACACATCAGCGCACGTGCGGCATCCATCACTGATTGTAATCCACTTGCACATAGCCTGTTAACCGTATTGCCTGCTACACTTACGGGTAATCCTGCTAATAAAGCGGCCATCCTCGCTACATTCCGGTTGTCTTCACCGGCCTGATTTGCATCGCCGGCAATCACATCCTCAATAAGCGATGGATCTACATTTTCATTCTTCTGCATAATGCCTTTTATTGCAATAGCAAGTAAATCATCAGGCCTGACAGAACTCAAAGCTCCTCCATACTTCCCTATCGCGGTGCGGCCTGCATCAATTATATAAGCTCTTTTCATTTTTCAACATTCAGTTTTTCAAACTCCCGGAACACTCCGCATCGAAGTTAAGGCTCTATTATTTGTTATGGCCGGCAATATTACTAATCGACCGAATTTTTCTATCCGGTCCGCAAAAGAAAAAACGTAATTTTTCAGATATTTTTTTCAGGAGTTCTACTAATCTGCCGGCAGAAGAATAACACCCGCTCATGGAATTTACTGAGCAAAATGATATTTATTAAAAATTCCACCGCCAAATACAATATTTCAGATTGATTGCTGTTAATAATCAGGAAGAGGCAGGGAAATGAGGCGTGCTTACGTTAGAAAAAACCACTTTTCACAAAAAATTATCCATTAGGAAGATCGCACTGATTGTCAGCCCGATTGCACAGCTGTTCATCACAATCACGCTGCGATTTCACAAGAACAAGTGGAACCCAGGTCAATACCGGAGCTAACCTAAACCACATCCTTATAACTTTGTCGGCCGTTGCTAACCAGAACCTAAAAGAAAAACCTACAGAATCACACCTAAAAGAAAACGAATGTCCGGACTCAAAAAGAAAAACCTTTCACAATTCTCCTTTTTTATCCTTTTTCTGATTGCACTGCCGGTACTGGCGTTTCATCCCGCGCCGGTAGCAGCTCCGGGTTCCACCCTGACAGAGCCTATCGACCCCGATCATCCGGCAGTCAACACGCTCACTGCGAAAGAAATTTATGAAGAGTTTGGAGAGGATCTGGCTGATCTTTCTGAAAACGTATTTGAATATGCCCTGAATGGCTATGAAAAATTAAAAGAAAGAGGTTCTCTTTCAAATGAATGTATTTTAACCATTATAGATTTTAGTAAACCATCCAATGAAGAAAGGCTTTACGTATTGGATATGTCATCATACGAAGTGCTATATAAATCTTTGGTAGCACATGGACGAAATTCCGGTAAAATATATGCACGGCAGTTTAGCAATAAACCAGGAAGCCACATGAGTAGTATCGGGTTTTATGTTACAGGAGAGACTTATTTTGGAGAACATGGTTATGCGCTGAGATTAGATGGCCTAGAAAGAGGGTTCAACGACAATGCCAGGAGAAGAGCAATAGTTATTCACAGTTCTGACTATGTCAATAGCGACTTTATCAGCCGTCAGGGATATCTGGGAAGAAGTTTCGGCTGCCCTGCCCTGCCGAGGCAAATTTCGAAGTCGGTAATCACCACAATCAAAGAGGGAAGCTGTCTGTTTATTTATGCCCCTCAGAAAGATTATTTACAAAAGTCAAAACTCTTGTAATTTCTTCTCATTGTTTGCATATCCAGCAGGGACTCATAACTGTTCGTGCTGAGTATGTTGATAACATCCCCTGAATTCCTGTTACAGCAAGCAGAATGCTTAGTACCTTCGCGGCAAACAAAAATTATGCTGCGAGTAGGCGTTTTTGGTGTGGGGCACCTTGGAAAGTTTCATCTTAATAACTGGAAATCAATTAAGGATATTACGATAGTCGGATTCTTTGATCCTTCTGACACAATTAGTGCTGAGGTTGCAAAAGAATATGGGATAAAACGTTTCGAAAAGGCTGAAAAGCTGATGGACGAATGCGATATTGTAGATATTGCAGCCCCAACCACTTACCACTTTGATATCTGTAAGACAGCGATTCTGAAAAGCAAACATGTCTTCGTTGAAAAGCCAATGGCTCACACTATGGATGAGGCCCGGGAAATAGTAAAGCTGGTTAGAGAAGCTCATATCAAGTTTCAGGTGGGACACGTAGAGCGGTTTAACCCTGCTTTCATCACTGCCAAATCATATATCCATAAGCCAATGTTCATCGAAGTGCACCGGCTGGCCCAGTTCAATCCCAGGGGTACTGACGTGAGCGTCATCCTGGATTTGATGATCCATGATATTGACATAATACTTTCGCTGGTGAAATCAAACGTAAAGCACCTATCGGCCAGTGGCGTTACCGTATTGAGCGATACCCCGGATATAGCCAACGTTAGAATTGAATTTGATAACGGATGTGTGGCCAACCTTACATCGTCACGAATCAGTATGAAAAAAATGCGGAAGATGCGTTTCTTTCAGAAAGACGCATACATCGGCATAGACTTTCTTACCAAGAAGGCCGAAATAATCAAGTACAAGACCCCTGAAGATACCAACGCGTTCTCATTTGACATCGACACAGGTCACGGGGCAAAAACGATTGCCGTAGTATCTCCATCAGTCACAGACAGCAATGCAATTCTGGACGAGCTAAACAGTTTTGTCAATGCCATCCAAACCCAAAGCCCTACTGCTGTCTCAGAACTTGACGGATTTATGGCAATGGATGTGGCACATCAGATTCTCGAGAAAATTAAGAAGAACCAACCTAACTAGTCTGTTCCTTGAAAGGGCGCATTTATCCATATCACTACGTTCTTGCCGACTTTGTCGCTGTGCTGTTGACATGGGTTATATTTTTTGCTATCCATCGGCATCTCAGCAACGTACCTTTCGAAATAAACGGAAAATTTATTACCGGGTTCATCTTATTACCTGTCTGCTGGCTGGCGCTCTTTCATCTTGCAGGTTCTTATAAAGAGATATATTATAAATCACGCGTAGAGGAGTTTATCAATACATTTCTTGCATGTGTAACCGGATGCACAATTGTATTCTTCATCTGGCTATTATACAAGAGGAAAGAGTATGATCCGTCTTTTTACGGAGAATTCTTTATCCTTCTTGGAATTCAGTTTTTCCTGACCTATTT
>JACFNA010000085.1 GCA_019455085.1 Chitinophagaceae bacterium | reverse complement strand
AAGTAGCAAAAAAAGAAAAGGGTAATAATAGTAATATGTCCTAAAATCATAGAAAGCAAATCTAAAGGACTGGCGTACACTTTTCGTAAGTCAGCCTACCTATCCGGAAGTAAATAACTGGTTCAGGCAGGGGTAATATTTGCCAATTATGAACTTACTACATACGGAGAAAACACCATTGAAAGTACAGTCACAAAAAGTTTGGTGAGTTATTTGCTTTCAGGTTAGAAAATTATGAAGCTATGTCTGTAACAGAAGTATTTGCCAACGAAATGGAACGGGAGGCAATCAATACCCGGAAAATGCTGGAATGTATTCCAACCGAAAAATTTGGATGGAAACCTCATGAAAAATCAATGGATCTATTGCAATTAGCCACCCACATTGCAGTCCTTGCTGGGAGAGTGGCAACCATTGTCACTTCAAAACACCTCGACTTTGCCACCCATTCAGGCAGGAAAATTGAAATCACCAATACCCACGATCTGATAAGACTCCATGATGATGGAGTACGTAAGTCAATTGAGGCACTGAGAAATTCCGGTGATGATATGCTACTGGAACCATTCACCCTGAAAAATGGAGACCATATCATCTTTGAATTACCCAAGGAAGTTGCACTACGCAGCAATGGAATGAACCATCTGTATCACCACAGAGCCCAGTTGGGCGTATATCTGAGACTGCTGGATGTTCCTATACCCGGAATGTACGGACTTAGCGCTGATGATCGGCTTAAAGCAAAAAAATAGTGCGACGCTACCTTGTGGATAGTAAAAAAGAATCAGACTTGTCAGAGGGTCAAAAAGCTATTTTTGCAACTCATTATCAAAGTGAACTCATCTGATTATCATGGCAGCAAATGAATCCACCCCATCCCCACCACTACGGCGAGGATGGATACTTGCTGCATTGATGTTTACAATTATGCTGGCTGCAATGGATGCCACAATCGTATCCACAGCCATACCACAGATTGTAGGTGACCTGGGTGGTTTTTCACTTTTCAGCTGGGTCTTTTCTATTTACCTGCTTGCACAAACAATCACTATTCCGCTATATGGGAAACTGGCTGACCTCTACGGACGGAAACCCATCCTCATTTTTGGCACAATACTTTTCCTCGTGGGATCTGCTGCAAGTGCATCCTCATGGAACATGACCTCTCTTATTCTTTTTCGCGGATTACAGGGACTGGGCGCAGGCTCCATTATGGCTACCGTCAATACACTGGCGGGAGACATTTATTCTATCAGCGAACGAGCCAAAATCCAGGGTTGGCTGTCAAGTGTGTGGGGTATGGCCGCAATTGTAGGCCCATCACTGGGAGGTGCCTTTGCAGAATACGCATCGTGGCGATGGATTTTCCTCATCAACTTACCGATAGGAATTGTGGCTATTATCCTTATCGGAATTTTCCTGAAAGAAAATGTACAGAAACACGAACACAAACTGGATATAGCCGGCGCACTTTTCATGCTATTGGCAGGCGTCTCCTTAATCTTTACCCTGATGCAGTCAGGACAGGCATGGCCCTGGCTATCCGCTAAAGGCATTGGGCTGATCGTGCTTTCTGTAATATTAATTGCGCTCACCGTCAGGATAGAGCAAAGAAGCCGGGAGCCCATCATGCCCAATTGGGTTTGGAAAAACAAGATACTTCTGGGAACCAATCTGGCGGTGGTGGGTATGGGTGCACTAATGCTCGGCCCCAATATGTACCTTCCTGTATATGCGCAGTCCGTAATGGGATTAGGAGCTATTGCCGCGGGGCTGATACTGGCAAGCATGAGTTTTGGCTGGCCGGTTGCCTCATCTCTTTCGGGAATCCTCTATCTGAGAATTGGGTTCAGGAATACTGCCATCATAGGTACAGTTATCATCATCCTTTCGTCTGTGGCCTTTCTGATGCTGCCATTTGACACACCTGTCTGGTTACTTGTTATTGATCAGATAATGATAGGGTTCGGCCTCGGCTTTCTGTCGACACCTACCCTTGTAGGAGTACAGTCTATCGTTCCCTGGGGGAAGCGGGGTGTAGTAACCGGTTCCAATATGTTCTCACGATATCTAGGACAGAGCATAGGCGCTGCAATTCTGGGAGGTATTTTTAATATGGCAATGGGGAGCCAGTTGACAGGGGCACCCGGCACACTCAAATCACAGCTTCCCTCCAAAGTCAATGATGTTATAGAAGTATTACAGTCAGGCAAGGCTTCCGGCCCGGCAGAAGACTATCTGAGACATTCATTCTATGTGTCTGCTCATCATGTATATATCGCGATGGCAATCCTGGCAGCACTTTCACTTCTGGCACTTCTGATGCTTCCAAAGGAATACCCTATCGTATCCGACTAATCCTCCATCCCAATTTTTAAATTAGTAATTTTGCATCCTGTAATGTCCTTTACCGGAAAGCACTCTTAAAACTGAATTTTACTAATGGCACAACAGACTGATACCCTGAATCAATCGATTCCTACCACACTTCTTCCTGACGAAGACTTTTTTGCCCGGTTAAGAAAGCAGGAATACAGTAGAATAGATGACACTTCAGAAATCTATCTGGACTATACAGGTGGCAACCTCTACCCTACCTCTCTTGTAAGCAACCATCAGGAAATGCTCCTTAAATCAGTGTTCGGGAATCCGCACTCAATCAATCCGACTTCCAAAAGATCCTCGGATCTGATAGATGCTGCAAGACAGAAAGTGCTGGATTTTTTCAATGCCAAAGATTATGTCTGTGTGTTTACCCAAAATGCGACTAACGCACTCAGGATCGTTGCAGAGAGCTATCCATTTAGCCCCGATACTGAATACATACTACTTTCAGATAATCACAATTCCGTAAACGGAATCCGTGAATATTGCAGGCACAAGGGTGGATCCGTGACTTACGTGCCTGTGCAATATGAGGATCTGCAAATAAATGAAGCATTACTCAAAGAACTGCTGACCACGCATGCAAAAAATAAAAAGGTGCTTTTCTCATATCCGGCGCAGTCTAATGTAACAGGAGTAAAACATGACTTGAAATGGGTTGCTTTTGCAAAAGAGCTTGGCTGCGATGTAATCCTGGATGCAGCGGCTTTCGTACCTACTTCAAGGCTTGACCTCTCTGAGGTGCAACCGGATTTTGTGTCAGTATCCTTTTATAAGATTTTCGGGTATCCCACAGGGTTAGGATGCCTGCTGATTCATAAAGATTCTTTCCAGAAACTCACAAAACCCTGGTTCGCCGGCGGCACTGTGACGCTGGTTTCCGTTAACACCCAGGATCATTATCTCACTAATACACACGAGCGATTCGAAGACGGCACGCTTAACTACCTCGATATACCTGCAATTAAATCAGGACTCGATTATATTGACAGTATCGGTATGGAACGAATTTCAGGAAGAATTCACGCAATCATCAAACTCTTTGCACACAGGCTACAACAGCTAAAGCACAGTAACGGCGCGCCTCTCCTGAAGATATTCGGGCCTGAAGACTTCAATAAGCGCGGAGGAAACATGATTATGAGTTTCTATGACCCGGAAGGCAATACTTTCTCTACAGAACTGATTGAAGAAAAAGCGAGCAGGCAACACATCTCCATCCGCACAGGCTGCTTCTGCAACCCGGGAGTGGATGAAATAAACAACTGTATTACTACCAATGAACTGGCCACTTACTTTACTACTCACTCCGATGGCAACTACCACGACATGGTTGCGTATATCGGGAAGATGAGAGGATCTGTACGTGTATCAGTAGGATTTATAACTAATGAATCAGATATTAATGCTTTTTGCAATTTCGTAACCCAGTTCAAAGACAAGAAAGAATCAGAAATTACCCTCTGACACCCTCTTTACAAAAGATCTTACAAAGGGTGTCACGCTTACTTTATGACAGCAGCAGCATATATCAGAGCGCTCGGGCTGAAACCCCATCCGGAAGGAGGATTTTACAGGGAAACCTACAGGAGCGCAAGTAAGGTTGATAATGCGGAAGGAAAAACGCGGAATACGGCTACCTGTATTTATTACCTGCTTTGCGATGAAGATATTTCTCATTTTCACAAAATCCGATCCGACGAACTCTGGCTGTTTCATGCCGGTAGTGCGCTTGAAATATTAATACTGAAGTCCAACGGAGAACTGGAAATACACACATTGGGGGGCAATCCTGAAAATGGAGAGGTATTTCAGGTTATTATTCCTGCAGGATTATGGTTTGCAGCAAGGATCAGGGAGGGCAAAGGTTTTGCACTGGCAAGTTGTATCGTGGCGCCGGGGTTTGATTTTGAAGACTTTGAACTCGCAGACAGGGATGAATTGATACAGCAATATCCTTCACAAAGGGAAATTATTCACAAGTTTTGTATTGACAAATAGCCTTCCTGAGCGCCATAATTGCTATTGCTTCATTACACATTTAATGACCATGTAACCGGATATCTGTTAATACAGGATTATTCCCTTAATTGAATTTACTTTTGAGAAATGATACGTCCCCGAACCATATTATGGTTATTAGCAGCCACCCTCATGTTGATGATTACGATCAACATACAGAACAAATCATTGATAAGCCCTTCTGCCCCCTCCGGAATCATTTCTTTAGAGCTCAGCAACACTGCCCCACAGGTAAAGGAAATTGCCCGGGAATGGGCTGGTGAGAAGATGATCGCATTTTATATAAATATGGCACTGGATTATTTCTACCTGTTATTCTACGGTACATTCCTGTATCTGGCCTGCCGCTACTTTGCGTTGCGCAATATCAGTTTTCTAAAGACAGGAATCTATGCTTCCGTCGCCGGATTAACTGCTGCGGGGCTTGATGCCATAGAAAATGGGCTGATGCTTATTCATATAAACTTCAGCCCATCAGATTTTCTGGCTGTAATGACCTCTGCAATAGCTACCACAAAATTTATTCTGGCTGCCTTTGCGGTATTATTCCTCCTCTATGCTGCTATTGCATCTCTGTTTCCCCGAAGATAAAAGTGCCAGTGCCTTACTATTTTAACTCTTTCAGGATTTCCTGAACAGCTCTGTCGATCTGTGGATCTTTTCCGGTCATCCTGTCCATAAATGTATTCTGTACAAAAATGTCAGGCGATACTCCTGTCTTTTCAAGATCTTTTCCATCAAGTGTATAGCAACCCCAAGAAGGCAACCTTACAGAAGAACCATCTACTAACCTTGCACCTGAAGTGAAGATAATCCAGCGATAGGTCTCCGTACCCACAATCTTACCTAATCCCAGTTCCTTGAAACCTGCCGACGCCATTTCGCCATCGCTTAATGTCTGTTCATTAATTAACACGATGATAGGCTTGGCTGCCGGTGCAAAGTTGGGTTGCGGACTCAATTTTCCATTTCTGTATTTCCACTTCAAATAAGGCTTCTGGGAGAGGAACTGCAGCACTCTATCATGCACATTGCCACCTGTATTGTACCTCAGATCAAGGATCAGCGCGTCTTTTTGTGCCACTGAATCACTCACCATATCCAGTTCAAACTTATCGAGCGAACCACCGCCCATGTCGCGCATATACACATACCCGATCCGGTTGTTACTAAGGCGATTTACGCGCTGGCGATTAGTCTGTTCCCAATTATCATACAGCAGAGACGAAGTAGCCGAATAGCTTGCCGGCCTCACCTTCACATTAAATTCAGCCTGCCCTCTGCGGAAAGTGAGTTGCAGCTCCTTCGGAATTTGAGCATACGATAAATAAGATTCTCTGTTTTGTCCCATATCCAGCTTCTTACCGTCAATCGCTATCAGTATATCACCCTTCTGAATTCTCCCCGCTTCAAAATCAGCATTTCCATTTGGTACTACATAATCCACAGCATAAGGTGATTCATTATTAAACATAATCCCTGTAGATGCGGTTACTGTTTTGTAATAGGTGTTCTCTTCAGGGCCTCCGCTGCTGAACCCATAGTGCGAGGTGTTCAGCTCTCCCATCATATTGTTAAGCAAAACACGGATGTCGTCTCTCGTTTCCACGTATGGAAGATATGATGCATACCGGTTACGTATAGCTGTCCAGTTTACCTTATTAAAATCCACATTGTAATAATTCTCATCCAGTACTGCCCAGGCTTCATAAAACATCTGATCAAATTCATTCTTGAGGTTTCTTGAAAAGGAGTAATCAATATTCACCTTTTCAGTTGAATTCCCGGCCAGATTTACCTTGTATAAGTCACCCTGCATTAACAGATAAGTGTTTTTACCGTCAGAATTCACATAAGAAACAAACCCTTCCGCACCTTTAATCTTCTCAGTCTTGTTCGATTCAAATGGCTCCTCTACCTGTTGCCACAAAGACATCCTTCCATTTTCATGATTTGAGAGAAAAAGGATTCTGGTCTTATTGCCATCCTTTATCACCAATACACCTCTCTGGCTGCCGAAAGCGGGCCCTATGCGCTCCAGCCTGTCCATCATATTTCTGAAGTCGATTTTTACTACAGGCTTTTCTGCTGATTTGTTAGCTCCATTTCCTTTCTCACTTTTTGAAGTATCCTTCTTCTTTTCAATAAACAACGAATCGTACATATCACTTGCAAAAGGCTTCTCTAATCTTTGCAGCGCCATCCTGTACACTTTCGACTCCTGCATACCATAAGGATAGGAAGGATGTGTCCTGTCGCTTACAAAATATATATACTTACCATCAGGAGACCATACGGGATCCTGTTCCGAAACTCCCGTGTTGGTAATGTTAAAAACCTGTTTGTCACTTACCCGCACCAGCATCACATCTGATTCAAAATTGCGGATTCCATTATACATTACATACTGATCGTCGGGTGAAAAAGAAGGAGTGGACGAGTTCAGCCCCCAAATCTCATCGGTAGCCAGCACACTGCTTTTCATTGTCTTCAAGTCCAGTAAACACACCTGATTATTTCCACTGAGATACACAGCTTTTGTGCGATCACTGTTAAAACTAAGTGCTCTGTTGTTTCTCTCTTCATTGGTAACCTGCACCTGGCCGCCACCTTCACTGGCCTTGATAGTATATAAATTTCCAAAGCCACGGTTAGTCTGCATAAAAAGCAGTGTCTCATTATCTTTTAACCAATACACATCTGTTACTCTTTCATTTACTGTAGTATTCATTTCACGGACAAACTTTCCTTTGATATCTGAAACCATCAGCCTGCCTCTTGACACCACTGCGACCTTCTTTCCATCAGGAGATATATCAAAGGCGCTGATGTTTCTGGCTACTGCAAAAGTCTTGTCAGATTCAAGTGAATTACTGGTGTAAGCCTGTAACGGAATCAGCCGACTCTTTTTTGAAGCAATATTATAGGAATACAACTGGAAATCTTTTTCAAATACCACTTCGGTTCCATCTGCATTTACAAAAGGACGCATTATTGAAGTTTTGAAATTCGTCAGGGCCGTCTTCTTGTTTCCATCGAGCGTATAGAGATTATACTGGCCATTCGCTTCATCAGAGATGAAATAGACCTTCCCTTTGCGATCGGTACTCACTGACATATCCTTTCCCTGCCAGTTAGTATATTTTTTATACTCCTTTGTTTTCGGATTATATGACTGCACTTCAGGATTGAACGCTCCTTTATATCCTATACGGTTATAAAAGTTGTAGCTCTCCCATGTATCATCAAAGAAGATCTCTCCGGTAACGGGATGTTCAAATGCATCGTGCGTATAGTCAAAATAATCATTGCTGAATACCCGTTGAGGAGTGCCGCCATCCACACTCACCTTATAGGTGCTCATTCGATCGTAGCGTGCACTGGTGAAATAAATCCATTTACTGTCCCATGACCAGGATTCCATTACATCACTCGCAGAATGAAAAGTCAGCCTCCTGATATCACCA
The DNA here is from genome assembly GCA_019455085.1 of Chitinophagaceae bacterium. Taxonomy (GTDB): domain Bacteria; phylum Bacteroidota; class Bacteroidia; order Chitinophagales; family Chitinophagaceae; genus Ginsengibacter. Next base: position 4,593 of record JACFNA010000085.1, on the reverse strand, counting down.
CCGGAAGCAGGCATTACATCAGGCGATACTCGCGGGCGATTGCTGACACCCTGTAATGAAGTAATCTGAGTTGCAAGCCCACCCTTTAACGGAGCACGCCATAAATTTCCCGTATAACTGAAGATTACCTCACTGCCATCAGGTGTCAGCGCAGGCGTAGAAGTAAAATACAAAGACTTCTGTGCCGGAACTATTGCAGGTATCACCAGTAAAAACAGGAATAAGAGCATATTTTGCTTCATAAAAAATGATTTTTGAGTAGTGCCGAATGTAGATAAAAAATCGCGAACTACTGGAGTGATTTTTTTAATGGCAGGTTACAGATTTCCGGAGACAAAAATTAATTCGGTCCTCCAGCCTTTCAATGGTATAAATTTTGAGAATATCTGGTTTTTAGCAGCCACTAAGTGTCTGATACCTTATGATATATTCTAAATTAACTTTAATCTCTATACCCCGAATTTGATATGACAAATAAAGTAACAAAAGAGCAGGAGCGGCTACACGAACACTACACCGAAAAAAAGAAGTGGCTAAAATGGGGGCCTTATCTCTCTGAAAGGCAATGGGGCACCGTCAGGGAAGACTATAGCGCCAACGGGGATGCCTGGAATTATATTACGCACAGTTTCTCCCGCTCAAAAGCGTATCGGTGGGGCGAGGACGGGATCGGAGGAATATCTGACGAAAAGCAGCACATCTGCTTTGCACCTGCATTCTGGAATGGCAACGATCATATCCTTAAGGAACGCCTCTTCGGACTCACACCTTCACAAGCCAATCATGGCGAAGATGTAAAAGAACTGTATTACCACCTCGATAACACTCCTTCCCATTCTTACATGAAGTATCTCTATAAATATCCCCAGGAGGCCTTCCCTTATGAAGAATTGGAAAACACTAATTCCCATCTATCTAAAAAAGATCCTGAGTTTGAAATCACCGACACAGATGCTTTTAAGGACAACCGTTACTTCGATATTTTTATCGAGTATGCCAAGAACAATGAGGAGGATATCTGCATCAAACTAAGTATCCACAACAGGGCTTCTGAAAGCGCCTTCATTGCAATCCTTCCCACGCTATGGTTCAGAAACGAATGGGCATTCGGGCTGATAGACCCCAAGCCTGATATTCAATTGATGGCACAGGATAGCGAAGTGGGAATAGCTAAAGTAACCGACTCGCGAACCGGGGATTACAACTTTTATTTTGACAAGCCCAACCAAACCCTGTTCACTGAAAACGAGGACAACTTTGTAAGGTTGTATGCACTTGCCAACAAAACTCCTTTTGTAAAAGATGCCTTTCATGATGCAGTAATAAAAGACAACTACGACATCTTCAAATCAAAAAATAACGGCACCCGGTTTGCCCCACTCTACCGCGTCACAATAGAGGGAGGCAAGGTATTCACTATCCGCCTGCGCCTTTCAAGAGAGGAGATACCACAGCCATTGGGCAGTGACTTTGAAAATACTTTTATCACAAGAATCAGAGAAGCCGACGAATTTTATAGCCAACTGATCAGCAGTGATGATGAGGACTTAAAGAATATTCAGCGGCAGGCTTATTCCGGCCTGCTGTGGAGCAAGCAGTTTTACTATATCGATATTCCTTCATGGCTCAAAGGCGATCCCGGACACGTGCCTCCACCTGCCAGCCGCATGAAAGGGCGCAACAGCGACTGGCTCACGCTTAATAATGAAGACATCATCTCCATGCCCGACAAATGGGAATATCCGTGGTATGCCGCATGGGACCTACCTTTTCACTGTGTGGCCCTTGCCTCACTGGATGCTGAGTTTGCCAAACGGCAATTGATTCTCCTGCTGCGCGAATGGTATATGAATCCTTACGGGCAAATCCCCGCTTACGAATGGAATTTTAGTGATGTAAATCCTCCTGTACAGGCCTGGGCATGTATGGAGGTCTATAAAATTGACAAAGAAAAAACAGGTATTGCAGACACTCAATTTCTGGAGAGGGCATTCCAGAAACTACTGATCAACTTCACCTGGTGGGTAAACCGCAAAGACCGGCTGAACAATAATGTATTTTAAGGCGGATTTCTGGGTCTGGATAACATCGGGATCTTTGACCGGAATAATGTTCCAGGAAATGGAATCCTGGAGCAGGCCGACGGCACTGCATGGATGGGAATGTATTGTCTGAATATGCTCGACATTGCGCTGGAGCTGGCACAGACCCGCAAAGCCTACGAAGACCTGGCTACCAAATTCTTTGAACACTTCACCTATATCGCCTCTTCCATCAATCAGATACGCGAAGGCTTTGAAGGCTCATGGGATGAACAGGAAGGATTTTTCTACGATGTGCTCCGAATGCCAGACGGGGGATTCATACCACTAAAAGTAAGGTCGCTTGTAGGGCTCACCTCACTGTTTGCCGTACACGTAATTGATAAATCATTACTGGAGAAAGTTCCCGAATTTTATGGACGGCTGAAGTGGTTTGTCGACTACAGACAACGGAACGACGATTATCAGGTAATTGAAAACCCGGGCAATAAAGAAAAAATCCTGCTTTCACTGGCGCCCTTTAAAAGACTTAAAAAAGTACTGAGCGCACTCATCGACGAAAAGGAATTTCTCTCCTGTGCAGGCATACGTTCGCTCTCCAAAATTCATGAAAAGCCCTACACTATAAATATCGGAGGCTATGATTTCGGACTGCATTATGAACCGGGCGATTCAGAGACATCCATCTTCGGTGGCAACTCTAACTGGCGCGGCCCTGTATGGATGCCAATGAACTACCTGATAATACAATCACTTGAAAAGTATTACAACTATTTTGGCGACAGCCTCCAGGTAGAATTCCCTACCCACTCAGGTAATAATTTATCACTTCGTAAAATTGCAGAAGCGCTTCGCAACCGGCTGATAGGAATCTTTACAAGAGATGCCAAAGGCAACCGTATTGTGAATGGGCAGGACGAACTCTTCAACCAGGATCCCTATTTCAGAGACCTTGTGCTATTCTACGAATATTTTCACGGCGAAACCGGCAAAGGCCTGGGCGCCTCGCACCAAACAGGCTGGACGGGGTTAGTTGCAGAGATTATTCGAAATTCTCAGGAGTAAGTACTACAAAATGCCGGGTGGACAAGGAAAGTGAGTTTATCAGGTTAGTCATGGTTTCACTTTAATAATAGACAAAGTTTTCATTTGTTAAGCTCCAAAGGCCTTACCTCCAATATAAATATGAGTGTGTACCCAAAGACTGGCTTCATTATCTACAATATCAGCGCCAGTACAATATAAAAACCACATAAGGTGACACCAAAAGAAATTCCGATATTCACAACATAATTTTTTTAAGATACCAGATGACCAAAAAAATATCTCTTTCCCGGTTAGAAACCTTCCTTTTTGATGCTTGCGATATCCTAAGAGGGAATATGGACGCCTCCGAATACAAGGAGTACATCATCTCCATGTTGTTTCTAAAGCGCGTAAACGACCAGTTTGAAGTGCATCGCGACAGAAGGAAGAAGACACTCACAGATGTGCGTGGTGTTATAGACCCCGAAATGCTTTATGGAGAACTGGAAAAAATCAATGCTCCCGAATATGATTTCTTCGTTCCGATGGCTGCAAGGTGGAAAGCCTTAGATGGCGACCCGGAAACCTATGTAGATGCCGAAGGCAAAGAACAACGTTATCATTTCATCAAGGACCTTACTGAAGAAATTGGCGACCACCTCAATAAAGCTTTAGCGGCTTTGCAGGATACCAATCTGGACAAACTGGATGGTGTATTCAACCAGGACAATATCAACTTCAACAAGACTTTCGGGAAGAACAACAAGCAAATCAGCGATGAGGATTTGCGCAGGCTAATTCAGCATTTCAATAGGATGAATCTACGGGATGATAATCTGGAATTCCCCGACCTGATGGGTGCAGCGTATGAATACCTCATCAAGCACTTTGCCGACAGTGCCGGAAAGAAAGCAGGAGAATTCTACACACCCAATGAAATTGTAAAACTGCTGGTGAATATTCTGGAGCCGGGAGAAAATGCCGAGATATATGACCCCACAGTGGGCAGTGGCGGTATGCTCATTGAATGTAAAAATTATGTGGAAAGTCGTTATGGTTCTGCACGAAACATTACACTATACGGACAGGAGAAAAGCGGAACCGTTTGGGGATTGTGTAAAATGAATATGCTGTTCCACAATATTTATGACAGCAAAATACTGAATGGCGACACCCTGCTCAATCCATTGCATCAGGAACATGGTGAGCTAAAGACCTTTGATATCGTGATTGCCAATCCGCCTTTCTCGCAGGATTACAGCAGCACCAATATGAAGTTTAAAGAGCGCTTTAATTTTTGGATGCCTAACAAGGATAAAGCAGATTTCATGTTTGTGCAGCACATGGTGGCTTCGCTCAACAATGCCGGACGCATGGCAGTGGTAATGCCCCACGGTGTGTTATACCGGGGTGGTGAGGAAAAAAAATTCCGTGAGTGGCTGGTAAACCGGGGCTACCTGGAAGCGGTAATCGGCTTGCCTCCTGCCCTTTTCTATGGAACCGGTATTGGCGCCTGTGTATTGGT
>JACFNA010000377.1 GCA_019455085.1 Chitinophagaceae bacterium | reverse complement strand
TTCTCTGCTGGTGGATATGGCGATTACTATGATTCACATATGATCCAGCAAATCGCAAATGAAGAGGTAAGTTTTGAAGCTGATATTTCAGGCGGAACAGCCGGATTCAGAATATGGGTAGATTGGAATCAAGATGGAGAATTTACTGCGGATGAGGTAGCCTATCAATCTTCAGGTTATGCAAATTCACAAACAGGTTCTTTCCAAGTTCCTGCCTCGGCATTGTCGGGGGAAACTAGAATGCGTGTAGTAAGTCACTGGTTGAGTACTACAGGTGATGTGGATCCATGTGCAACCGGATTTACTTATGGTGAATTTGAAGACTACAAATTTGTGGTGCAGGCTCTAACACCTTGTACCGGGACACCAGATGGTGGTACGGCGGCAGTTACTCCAGACGAAGGAAATGTTGGATCTACTTATCAAGTTTCTTCAACAGGATATTCCATCGCATCAGGTATGAGCTTCCAATGGGAATCAAATACAGATGGTGCCGGATGGATTGACGAAGGAACACCAACTGATTTCTATGAGGCAGTTTCAGCTACTGCACCTGATGAAGTGGGAGTTGAGGTTGAGTGGAGATTAAAAGTGACATGCGTTGCTTCTAATGAATCTTCTTACTCTTCAGTGGCTACATTCACCACTGTGAAATTATATTGTACTCCGGGAGCAACCGATGCCTCAAGGTATATCAGCAGCTTTAGCACCACAGGTGGAAATCCGAATATTACAAACGATGGTACCGGATTCTCTGCCGGAGGTTATGGTGATTACTACGATACCCATTCTGTTGGACAAGTGCCCGGTGAATCAGTTAATTTTAACGTAAGCATTCAAGGGGGAACAGCCGGATTCAGAATCTGGGTGGACTGGAACCAAGACGGAACGTTTGATGCTGATGAAGTGGCATACGCCTCTGCAGGATATCTCGCTGCACACTCCGGCTCATTTACAGTTCCTGCAGCCGCACTGGAAGGAGAAACCAGAATGAGAATCGCAAGTCATTGGCTAAGTACCACAGGTGATGTTAATCCTTGTGCTACAGGATTTACTTATGGCGAATTTGAAGATTATAAATTCGTCGTTGCCGAACTCACTCCATGTGACGGTACCCCTGAAGCCGGAACAGCTGCAGTGGCTCCGGCAATAGGAGCACCGGATTCTACATACATTGTGTCTGCATCAGGTTTCTCTATTAATACAGGATTGTCATTCCAATGGGAATCCAATACAGACGGAGCCGGATGGGTAGATGAAGGAACCGCTACAGATGAATATGAAACATTCTCAGCAACCGCACCAAGTGAAATGGATGTTCAAGTAGAATGGAGATTAAAAGTGACTTGTACGGCTTCCAACCAATCGGCATATTCAACCACAGCTACATTCACCACCGGAATAGTATATTGTACTCCGGCCGCAAAC
>JACFNA010000084.1 GCA_019455085.1 Chitinophagaceae bacterium | reverse complement strand
AATTCTCCTGTAAGATGCAGAAATCCACCATTCTTACCAATTGCTACTCCCCCATCCACACTTGCATTAAAAGACAACCCGTCAATTTTTCCTGAAGAGATATACTGATTCTCAGCCATCCCTTTAGCGTATGCAGGGTTAAATTTAGGATCGTGATAACCGGAGTAGCCTGCCTGAATATTTACCTTTCTGATATCTCTCTTAAGAATCAAGTTGATCACACCGGCCACTGCATCTGATCCGTATTGTGCAGATGCGCCATCCCTCAGCACCTCCACTCTGTCGATCGCAGCAGAAGGAATCGCATTGAGGTCAGTGCCGGAACTACCCTGCCCTCGGGTTCCGAACAACAACACCACAGAAGCCGGATGCCTTCTCTTCCCATTTACCAATACCAGAGTCTGATCGGGCGACATGCCTCTGAGTGTGGCAATGTCGATATGGTCGGCACCATCACTACCACTTTGCCGGTTGTAGTTAAATGACGGAGCAGCTACATTCAAAATTGAAGTAACATCCATTCGGGCCGAACTTAAAGCCAAATCCTTCACATTGACCACATCCACAGGCACTGAAGTTTCAATCCTTGAACGCCCGGCACCACGGCTTCCAACCAACACGATGCCGTCCAGACTAAATGTAAGTGGCATCAGCGTTACTACAATATCCTTTTTCTGCCCTACTGATACAGACTGTGTTTCATAACCAACCATTGAAAAAACGATAACATCCAGAATCCTTGCATTTAAAGTGTAGGCTCCTTCACTGTTAGTTACAGTGCCCTTCCCTGAAGACTTAATAACCACCGAAACACCTGAAAGCGCCTCTCCTGTCGTGGCGTCTAATACTTTACCTGTAACTGTAGTCGACTGTCCGAAAAGCGGAAATTGAGCCAGCACAAGCAATACCACCAGTAGATTTCTCATATTCTTGAAATTGTTTTTATTTGGGGCGGCAAGGTAACCAAAAACTTAAAAGTGGAACAAAAAACAGCATCCTTAGTGTCACAAGTGGGTAAAAAATGAAAAGCAGCTAAATAATATTTACTTTGCAAACGGATGGAAATACACAGAGACCTTAACCGATTACCCTTATTCAGAAACGCCGCAATCACTACTGGCACATTCGATGGTGTGCACAAGGGGCACCTCAAGATAATAAGCCAGCTAAAGGATATTGCCCTTAAGGAAAATGGCGAATCAGTGCTGGTTACTTTTCATCCACATCCTCGCCTGGTACTGCAAAAAAATTCTGCACTCCAATTATTAAACTCTTTCGAGGAGAAAATGGAACTGCTTGAATTGCAGGGCATCGACCATGTAGTGGTGGTGCAATTCACCAAAGAGTTTTCGGATACCCCTCCGGATAAGTACATCTCAGATTTCCTGATCGGAAAACTTCATGCGAGATCTATTATAACCGGGTACGACCATCGGTTTGGAAAAGACAGAAAGGGTGATTACAAATTACTTGAGGCCCTGAGCCCGGTTTACAATTACTCAGTTCACGAAATTCCTGCTTATGTACTCGAAGAGATTACTATCAGTTCCACAAAGATCAGGGAGGCATTACTCAGTGGAGACATCGACACAGCAAACGAATGCCTGGGCTATGACTATTTCCTCGAAGGCACCGTGGTAAAGGGCAATCAAATAGGACGAACAATCGGCTTTCCCACAGCTAATATTCAGGTAGAAGATAACCACAAGCTAATTCCCGGATATGGTATTTATGCAATTGAAGCCACGCTACCCGGAGACGCTCAAAAGATTCAGGGCATGATGAGCATTGGCATCAGACCTACCATTACGGATAACAGGCTGACCATTGAAGCCAACCTTTTCGACTTTAACGAAGACCTGTATGGACGCCGAATAAGGGTATCCCTAAAAACCTACCTGAGGCCCGAATTAAAATTTGATTCTTTAGATGCCCTGACACAAAAGATCAGGGAAGATGAGTTGAGAATTCGCGCATGGTTTCAAAACCGAAAGCAATAAAAAAACTTCCGCGTGGTACGGAAGCTTTTTCAAGGTTAAACTAAATTTAACGAGTTCATCCTTTCGGGGTTGGTTTTTTGGAGTATTGGATTAGTTTGCCATTTTGTAACTTAAAAAAGTGGGTACTACTGCCATTTTTTTTGAAAACACGACCAGCTATTAAAATCTGAAGGTTCAGGAAATAATTGCTTGTCAAATTCTAAGTCAAAATTAGCATGCAAAGCGCCAGGATAAAAGGGCACAACTACCTGATTTAACCGGATAAGAAATTTACCAAAAGAACGTAAACTTACGCGCTGCCGGATTCCGTATTTCAGGCTATTATATATTGTGCAACCGTGATTTTGCGGTTTTTCCAGTATTACCGCTCGTAATTATTTTTTCCTTTAATGATGAATCAAAGTTTATTTTTACGGCTGACAACCAGCCAAAAACATTTTCTTATGAATCAATCACACATTCTCAAGACTTTTATTATTGCAATTGCGGTGCTCTCATTCACTTATGGAGAGGCACAACGGCCACAAGGTGCTCCGCCTGCTCAACAGGCTTCACAGGCTGCCTCTACACAGGCAAGGCCCGCTGCTAAGGCATCCTCCGCAGGTGACGTACACGTTCCAATAGATACCGTTGTACGTACTCAACACCAGATCACCGTGAAAGGCCAGCGCTTTAGTTACACTGCAAACACAGGAATGCAACCCGTCTGGAATGAAGACGGCAAGGCAATTGCCACACTCTTTTATGTATATTATACCAGAGATGATGTAAAAGACAGAAGTACACGCCCATTAATTATTTCTTTCAATGGAGGGCCCGGAACAGGAAGCGTATGGATGAATATCGGATATACTGGGCCGCGCAGACTTAAGATATCTGATGAAGGATACCCCGTACAACCTTTCGGAATAGAGGAAAACCCGTACTCTATTATCGATGTAGCTGATATTGTATTTGTGTGTCCTGTGAACACAGGCTTTTCAAGGATCGTAGATAAGACAGTTGACAAATCCCGATTCTTCGGTGTGAATGCAGATATTAATTACCTCTCTTCATGGATAGGCGCTTTCATCACCCGTAATAATCGCTGGGCTTCGCCGAAATTTCTCATAGGTGAGAGCTATGGCACCACCCGGGTTTCCGGACTGGCCAATCGCCTTCAGAATTCAGAATGGGTTTACCTGAACGGAGTCATCCTGGTATCTCCAACAGATTTGGGTATATCACGGTCAGGCCCCGCAGGAGATGCACTGATGCTCCCTTATTACGCTGCAACAGCATGGTATCACAAACAATTGCCTGCCGATTTGCAAAGCAAAGACCTGGTAGATGTGTTGCCTGAAGTAGAAAGCTTCACCGTAAACCAGTATATTCCGGCATTAGCCAAAGGCGGATCTATCACTGCTGCTGAAAGAAACTCCATAGCAACTACTGTAGCACGCTACTCCGGATTAAAGAAAGAAAGTGTTACACAAAATAATCTCGTCATCCGGCCTAACTTCTTCTGGAAAGATCTGCTCCGCGATAAAGGATATACTGTAGGCCGTCTCGACAGCCGCTACCTGGGCAAGGATCAGATGGATGCAGGAATGGGGCCCGATTATAATGCGGAACTCAATTCATGGCTTAACTCCTTTACGCCCGCCATCAACGACTATCTGAGAAACGACCTGGGATTCAAGACAGACCTTAAGTATTATATGTTCGGACCTGTGCAGCCATGGAACAATGACTTTGACCGTACAGGCATGCAGTTAAGTGCTTCCATGATGTCGAACCCCGCATTGCATCTAATGGTGCAATCAGGATATTATGACGGAGCCTGCGACTATTTCAACGCGAAGTATGATATGTGGCAAATCAACAAATCCGGCAGCCTGGATAACCGGATGGAGTGGCATGGTTACAGGAGCGGCCACATGATGTATCTGCGAAAAGAAGACCTCAAGACAAGTAATGAGGATATCAGAAACTTTATCAAAAAAGCGACACCTGCTCCGGGACAGGAAATAAAATATCCTGATCTTAAATAGAATCAGCAAATATCAACTCAGAAAGCCGCCACTCAGCGGCTTTTTGAGTATCATCCCCTTCAGCCTGCTCCGGTAGATGAAAAATTTTTTTTCTAAATATTTGATAATTAATAAATCTGTCACAAGAGTTTTGAAAATAAAACAAAATATTTGTGACTTGATAAAATGCACAATTGAATGAAGAAAACGATTCTCTGGATAGCCTTACTCTTACCTTTTTCCATAAGCAACCTATTGGCACAGGAGGCTCCCACTGTACAAATAACCGAAAAGATTACACCCGACAACTGGCATCTGCTTGACCGTGAAAAGACAGGGTTTTACGGTATAAGCCTGGACCGTGCATACAGCCTGCTAAAAGGTAAAAAAAGCCAGCAGGTAATTGTGGCCGTAATTGATAGCGGCATAGATACCCTGCACGAAGATTTAAAACCCGTGCTCTGGAAAAATACAAAGGAAATACCCGGCAACGGAAAGGATGACGACAAAAATGGATATACAGATGACTACTACGGCTGGAATTTCCTTGGTGGGAAAGATGGAAAAAATGTAAAGCAGGATTCAGATGAAGCATCACGTGTTTATTGGAAACTAAAAAACAAATTCGGAAATACCATACCTGATACATCGGCATTGAAGGGGGAAGAGAAAATGCTGGCAGCAGAATATATCAGGGCCAAAAACGAAGTAGTGGACGATGTAAATCCCTTCGAAGTGATGTCTGAAAAGCGAATACTTAATATCTTATTGGGAGGAGACAGTATTATCACCAGGAAACTGAATAAAAAGGTATTCGATGGCAATGACCTGAAAGATTATGTAGCGGAAGGACAGGAAGATTGGGTGGCTGTCCAATTGTACAAAGAATTGCAGAAACAAAATAATGATGAAAAAATCACCAATACAGATGTAATTAATTATTTCCAGGGAAAGGTCAGGAAAGCCCAAAATGCAGATACGCCGCCGAAAGACTACAGGGGCGAAATTGTCGGAGACAATTATGATGATATCAACGACAGGTACTACGGCAACTCAGATGTAATGGCAGGCACACCTTCCCATGGCACCCATTGTTCCGGTATAATAGGAGCAGCACGAAACAACGACCTGGGAATAGACGGCGTGGCAGATAACGTAAAAATAATGATGTTACGTGCGGTACCTGATGGCGACGAGCACGACAAGGATATCGCACTGGCTATCCGATACGCTGTGGATAATGGCGCTAAAATCATCAGTATGAGTTTTGGAAAGAGCTATTCTCCTCAAAAAAACTGGGTGGATGATGCCGTTAAGTACGCGGCTGCACATGATGTACTCCTCGTTCATGCAGCAGGGAACGATTCCAGGAATCTGGACTCGTCATTCAACTTCCCTAATCCTGTGTTTCAGGATGGGTCAGGCGAAGCAAGAAACTTCATCACTGTAGGTGCCAGCGGTGACCCCACTAATGGAGGGTTTACTGCCAGTTTCAGCAATTATGGGAAAAACTCTGTGGATGTATTCGCTCCCGGTGTAAATATTTACTCCACACTGCCCGGAGGAAATGTCTATGGAAAAATGAGTGGTACAAGTATGGCTGCTCCTGTAGTTTCTGGGATAGCTGCGCTGCTGCTGGAATATTTTCCTACGCTCAGCGCCGAACAACTTAAATACGTAATTGAAAAATCGGTGGTTCCTATCACCGAAGACGTGATATTACCTGGCACACAGGACGCTGATCCCGTGAAGGTAAAATTGTCTGATATTTCGAAAACAGGCGGTGAAGTGAATGCTTATAATGCAGTGAAACTCGCTCAAACCCTGAAAGGAGAAAGAAAGGCCAGATAACCTATTGCATAATACCCGTAGCTAAAAAGGCAGGAGTATACCCTACCGGATTGAAGAATCAGGTGGCAGAAGAATTGCATTTCCGCCAAATACTAAATTGTTCGTATTAAATCTTTATTAACAAGTTAAGCAGCCAGTTTAAATTATTTTGCGGTTCTAAAACTCAACGCCATGAGACCTGATCCGGCCACGTATCCGGCTTATTTTAATAATTACATCAAACTTGTGAACGGGGATAATATCGTGTCCATAATTGAAACACAGTCTCCCAAATCTATAAAATTCTACCATTCCCTGACCGAAGAACAATCAACATACCGATATGCAGATGGCAAATGGACTATTAAGGAAATTTTGCAACATGTGATCGATGCAGAAAGGATCTTCACCTATCGCGCACTGGCTATCGCTCGTGGAGAAAAATCTCCCCTGGCCTCTTTTGACGAAGGGCTTTATGCCAGGAATTCCAGAGCCAATGAGCGTTCATGGAAAAGTCTGGCGGACGAGTTTACTGTAATGCGGGCTTCCACAATTGCATTCATTAAAAGCATCTCAGAAAAAGATTATGACACCTTTGGACAGGTGAACGAATATAAGATGGCAGTGTTAGCCATGCTCTTCGTAATTGCAGGCCACGAACTGCATCATATCCAGATAATCAGGGAGCGCTATTTCGATGTAATGATCGACGAGAAATAGGTACCCCTAAGCGTTATGCGAAGTCTCCCCCACTTTTCGCAATCTCTATTTCGCTATAAAATCAAAAGTATCAGAGAAGGCCGTCTATTCAAGCTGACGAATTATTATTTTGTACTCCGGCCACTATATTATTTCCGGAAAAAAGCTAAGCTCCAATTATTCTAAGAAATTCAGCCTTCTTTCTCTTTGAAATATCAAGCATAATTCCACCTTCCAGTATCACCTGCCCTCCTTCGCCACGAATGTATTTTTCAATATAATCCTTATTGATAATATGCGAATTGTGAATCCGAACAAATATATCAGCAGGCAATATCTCCTCATACTCCTTTAGTAAGCTCTATTTCTTTTAACAGGAGTTCCATACAATGTGTCTTCAATTTTCTCAAAAAGCACGGATAACTACACCTGAAATAATATCCAACCCACCAAAAACAAACAAGCGAGATTTTAAAGGAAATAAATAATTTTATTAGATTAAACGGACTCATTAATTTTAAAAGGAGCTAAAAAAGTGCAATCTGACTTCCCTTTGTATAAGTGGCCTTATTATCTAAAATAATCCTCCATGCCTGATTCAAATTATCTTTTCATGGATCTCATCCCTGAATTCATAAAGCAGGGGCAGCTTTGGGTGGTTCTTTATATCATTGTTTCAATAGGTGTGGTGATTACCATACTAATGGAAAATCGCAATCCGTCAAAATCCCTCGCCTATATCTTAGTACTGCTCTTTCTACCCGTTGTTGGGCTTATTGTATATTATTTCTTTGGCAGAGACCTCCGTAAAGAGAAGATTTTCAAAAAGAAAGTATTTAAAGAAACACACATCGCCACCGAATTTGCCCGGAAGTACTTTACTGATTCGGAACGAGAGTTAGCAAGAATGGAAAAAGAAATTGGCGACTTAATATCTCCATACAAACTGCTACTTTCTCAAAAGCAATCCTTAGTACACCGCAACAACAGCGTAACCCTGCTTACCAACGGAGAGGAAAAATTTCCTGCCCTCTTTGATGCTTTAAATCAGGCGCGTCATCATATCCACCTTGAATATTACATCTTCACCAGGGATGATATCGGAAATCAACTGACCGAAATACTTATCCGCAAGGCCACAGAAGGAGTAATAGTACGTGTAATTATTGACGACAGGGGTAGCAACCGCATTAAGGATATCCCGCGAAGATTAAAGGAGGCCGGCATTGAAGTGTATCAGTTTATGCCGGTGCGGTTTGCCTCGCTCTCTCAGGCAAACTATAGAAATCATCGCAAAATTGTGGTGATAGATGGGAAAACAGGATTTGTGGGAGGTCTTAATATTGACGATCGGTATATAAACAATGGAAAGCATCAGTTGTTCTGGCGCGATACTCATTTAAAAATAGAAGGCTCTGCGGTTAAAGAACTTCAATTCAACTTCTTTAAAAGTCTGAGTTTTGTCACCCGAAAACAATATGAACTAGAATCTGCTTATTTTCCGGAGACCCTTGATTATGAGGATGGGGCTACAATAAGCGTGGTGGCAAGCGGCCCCGCCTCGCCCCACCCTTACAATCTGGAGGTACTATTATCAGCAATTAATCAGGCAAAGAAAAGTATAAGAATAGCAAACCCTTACTTCATACCTCCTGCGGAACTGCTGACAGCACTCGAATTGGCCGCTGCCTGTGGGATAGAGGTAGAACTGATAATTCCTGCCCATTCAGACAGTTACATTGTGCAACATGCATCTTTCTCATATCTGAAGTCACTCATTAAGCGGGGTATCAAAGTCTATTTATACAAAAAAGGATTTATGCACGCCAAGACTGTAGTCATAGACGGGAAACTAAGTTTTGTAGGTACAGTCAACATGGATATCCGAAGTTTCTATATCAATTTTGAAATAGCCGCCATAGTCCACCAACCCGCGTTTGCCGCTCAGATGGAATATCAATTCTCCCTCGACAAGGCAGACAGTAGCCTTATCAGTGCCAGAGAATGGGTTACCCGTTCACGGAGCAAGAAGTTTATTGATTCTGTTTGCAGGCTCCTGGCGCCATTGCTGTAACGATTGACCCTGAATGCTCATTTGCAGGAATTAGGAGCAGGGCGATCCGGAGAAAAACCAGTATTGGCTAAAAACGTTTGGATGGAGTTTGAGCCTGGTTTGCGTGTCAACCCACCATCTTAGCAGACTCCTTCCATAAAAAGTCTGGAATAGGTTTGGTTAACTCCCATTTAATAGACATGGGTTTGGATCCTTCATGGGAGACATATCTGGCTGGTCCAATAAACACATAGCCTTGTGTGCTCTTGTAATAAGTTTTGGGCGCTTCTCTTACAAAAAGAAGGATCTCTTTCCCGATTGATTCTTGTTTAATATAGGATTGTCCGGTAACAGACTCAGGGGACGTTCTATTTTGAGACTGCCAATGAAACAAGGTCTCATTAATAGCGTAATCATCGTACATAGTAGTGGGAGAGAAATCTTCTTCTGTTTTCTGAAGATTGATAAACAAAGCCTCTACATTGGTCTCTTTATTACTTGCAACACCTTCTATAATGGAGGATTGATTCTCGAACGTACTTAAACCCATAGCTACAAAAATTTGTTCACGTGTATAACGGGCATGTATTTTCAGCGGAAAAATAAAGCGTGAATGGCTTGTTTATTGAGTTTGCCCGGCAGGAAAATATCGGTAGTGAAGTCTGTATCAAATTCTGCGTATGGTTTGTTCCAGGTGGTTATGGATGAGGAACACATATTGGTAGTTTGGTCCAGACAAAAAATACGAACAATCCCGCTATAGGGAAGCCTCACTTCAGATGACTCCTTTGTTTTTAGATTATACTTAAATAACCTGGTATTGATTCCATCACCGTAAGTAGCCATCAGAAAATCTTTGCAATGAGTTATGGATTCTAAAAATAAGTTTGGTTTCTCAGCAATAATAATTTCTGCATTTTTCCAATCAATATGATCCATCCGGGTGTGCACCACTTTTAAATTCCTGGCATCTTTAAAGGAAATTGCATAAATGTCATCACCGATTATTTCCATCCCTTTTACCAGACCCTCCTTCGGAGTACACAACACTTTCCAGTTGATTATACCGCCCAGTTCTCTTATATCAGCACAATAGACAATTTTCTGACGCTTTACGTTAGTTAATTCCCCAAAAATATATTTCCGCGAATCTTTGTTTGTGCCTGCACTTGGATGTAGATTGGATGGAATGTTCAGAGAAGGGTAACTTATAAGCCTGATAGAGTGTTTCAGGAAATGCATATTTTGAGCCTATAAATCTCAGGTGGTTTCTGCATACTAAATGATACAGGAAAATTAAGGTGAATGCACACTAAATATTCTAAGCAAAGAAATCGTCAATCACCGATTGTCATAATTTCTGATATACCCTTACATAATCAATTAAATAAGCAGATGGGAGTGTATGTTCAGGGATTGCTTCTCCACCCTGGCCCAATGCAGCATTCATAACTAAGTAAAACTTTTCATGGAAAGGGTTATTACCTCTTTCTCCATTTCTGATATCCAGGATTCTTGTTTCATTCATCAAATGATCATCCATGTAAATACGCATAAATTCCTCATCCCAATCCAGTCTCCAAATATGGAACTCATTCCAAAATGCTTTATCACCAATATCTGCAATCGGATGCTTTTCGGTATGCCACTCACTGTGGCCACCTTTGGCCTGCCAGGCAAGATTAGCATGCATAATACCTCTGTAGTATTCCATAATATCTACCTCACCACAGGCAGGCCACGCCACCGGCCCACGGTTGGCCCCCAGCATCCAGAAGGCCGGCCACTGGCCCTGAGTGGCGTTGATCTTTAGCCGGGCTTCTACCCTTCCAAACTTAAACTCAAACTTGCCTTTTGAAATCACTGAAGCCGAAGTATATTCAGCTGCGGGAGTATTCAATCTCCAGTCTGAACTGCCGGCATCATAATTCGGATTCTTCACGTGTTCCTTCCTGGTAGTAATCGTCAAAACTCCATTATCCACCCGGGCATTTTCTTTCTGATACCACTGCGGCTCGTTGTTACGGATAAATCCGGTTTCAAAATTCCA
This sequence comes from Chitinophagaceae bacterium, assembly GCA_019455085.1. Taxonomy (GTDB): domain Bacteria; phylum Bacteroidota; class Bacteroidia; order Chitinophagales; family Chitinophagaceae; genus Ginsengibacter. Next base: position 1,837 of record JACFNA010000084.1, on the reverse strand, counting down.
TTTCCGCGCATCAGGCTCTCCTACATAATCAAACTCATCCTGAAACACTAAAGTGTATCCATCATTTGGTCCTGCTCCCATACTCCGGCCTACAATACCCGAATCATTAAATCCGGAAATCAAAACTACCATTGCAGAAACACCCGCGAATCTTTTCAAAAAATTTTTCATAGCTATAAACCACGAAGTTAAACAACACCTCAATCTGAAAACTATCTTTTCGCCAGAAAACCTATCGTCTGTAAATGTATGAAACCATGCCGGTGCAGGATACGCCACTTACCTATCAAATTTTTATATGGCACAGTTTTTTCTAAGCCAAATCAGGACTTAAAATTCTACCCTGAAAAGTAAAATTCTAATCAGCCAAAAACACAAAGTAAAATCAGCACCACGCACTTCACCACTTTACTCAGGAATGGAACCACACAAAAGAATAAGAAAAAGAAAAGAACATAATCAAATCAGGAAATTCTTTTCGCACCTGGGGCCGGGGTTAATTACCGGTGCGGCAGACGATGACCCTTCGGGTATTGCCACTTATTCGCAAACAGGCGCACAGTTTGGATTCGGGCAGTTATGGACAGCCTTTTATATGCTCCCTTTTATGATGGCGGTACAGGAAGCATGTGCCAGAATCGGCCTTACAACAGAAAAAGGAATAGCCGCAGTGATTAAAGACCATTATAACAAATGGCTACTCTACTTTGTGGTATCCATAGTAGTGGTCGCCAACACTATCAATATCGGGGCTGATATCGGGGCTATGGCTGCCGCTGCATCTCTGGTAATCCCCTGGCACTTTGCCGTATGGACTTTGCTATTCACCGCATTCATTCTGATTTTGGAAATCTTTACTTCATATAAGGTATATGCACGTATCCTGAAATGGCTTGCATTATCGCTGATTGCGTATCCACTCACTGTAATGATTGTAGATATGCCGTGGAGGGAGGTTATCAGAGCCACCTTTGTACCCAAACTAGAGTTCAGTTTCTCTTTTCTGTTTATAATCACCGGTGTATTGGGCACTACTATTTCGCCCTATATGTTTTTCTGGGAAGCTTCTGAAGAGGTGGAGGAACTAAAGGAAAGAAAACTTTTCAGAAGAAAGAACTACCACGTACCCAAAAACAGAATAAGGAACATGCGGATTGATAATAATGCAGGAATGCTGATTTCTGAAATCACTACTTGGAGTATTATGGTCGTAGCCGGGGCAGTATTGCACCAGGGAGGTGTGCATGATATTGCCACAGCCGCAGATGCGGCTAAGGCTATTGAACCGCTGGCACAGTCATTTCCACATTCAGGATTTATTGCCAAGCTGATTTTTGCAACCGGCATCATTGGGCTTGGGCTGCTTGCTGTCCCGGTGCTTTCCGGATCGGCGGCCTATGCGGTTGCCGAAGCATCTAACTGGAAGTCGGGCCTTCGTCTCAAACTCAAATGGGCTCATGGATTTTATGGCGTGATAACAATCTCTACTATAATCGGCCTCTCCATAAACTTTATAGGAATTGATCCTGTGAAAGCATTGGTATATGCAGCAGTGCTGAACGGTGTGGCTGCAGTGCCGCTGATCTTCCTGATTATTAAAATCTCTTCAGACAGAAAGGTAATGGGTGATAATCAGAGCGGGCTACTTTCAAGAATTTTACTTTGGACTGCCTTTCTAGGAATGGGTACGGCTGCAATCGCTATGTTCTTTATGATGGGCAGAGGATAATTATTCAGACACTCATCATTGTCAGATTAAACTATACAAAATCAGGCTAAAGCCCTGGCTGAGCGAGATTTTCATAGCCTTACCCTCTATGGTGAATTGTAATAAATT